>JAYTBD010000430.1:0-4294 GCA_043737155.1 Fimbriiglobus sp.
AACCCCGATGAAATTGAACCGCTCCAAACTCAGGATCGAAGAACTGGAACGCCGCGAGAACCCCGCCGCGGTGGATATCGGATTCAACAGTCCTCAACCCGCGAATATCCCGCCCGTCACGTTCAACGTGGCGGGCTACGACTTGACACAGAACAACGCCAACTTCGGCACGACTTCCTCGGCATTCGGTCTGCAAGAAGCAGAGATGACGGTTGCGCAGGCCGTGACCACGGCCAACGGCGGGACGGTCAATGCGGTCTTGAACGATGCTTTCGACGGTGCCTTGAGTTGGGGCTTGGCCCTCGGCAACGGGTTGCCCGTCCCCGGCTCGATCCCCTCCAACGGCCCGCTCACCTACGCGGATGCGGACGGTATCGTCGACATCGTCGGCACGGAGCTTTCCCCCGGAGTTTACGGCGCCGGAACGATCATCACGGGTAGCCCGAACACGGCCAGCTCAGACGGCGACAGTTTCAACGGCTTGCAACTCTGGCAGCAGAACGCGGTCTTCTCGGTCAACGGCGCGCCGGTCATCCGCAGCATCTTCTTCGTCAATAATCCGACCGCCGGCACGATCGCCCAGAACCTCGGCGTCTTTAACAACCTGGGCTCCGACAACGGCACCGAAATCTTCGACACCGGCAGCGGCGACTTCACTTTCGACGGCGGCATCGATACCTACGTCGGTTCTTTCCAAGCCTACTCGGGCACGACCTCGACCGATCCGCGCCTGATGTTCCAACTCCAAGGGGCGTTCGGGGACATCGAACAAGGCCTCGACCCGTCGAGCCGCTTCGTCAACGGCGACGACCAGCCCCACTTCAACTTCTTCGCCACCCTCGCGGCCGGTGAAACCCAAGCGTTCATGATCTTCACCGGGCTACACGGCTCCAAGCTCGCCGCGGTGACCAACAACTCAACCTTCGCGAGCTACAGCGCCCTCGAATCGAGCGGTTTGCTGGACGGCCTGAGCGATCAGACTCTCAACCGTATTCAGAACTGGGATGTCGGCACCCTCTCCGATGGCCAAGCCACCGCGACATTGGCCGGCGTCCCGTCGCGCATTCAATCCTTCGACACCTCGGGCGCACCGGTTCTCGATTTCGCACCCTTCGTCGGGTTCACCGGCGGGGTCTCGATTGCCCGCGGCGATACCAACGGCGACGGCGTGGATGACATCGTCGCCGCGGCCGGGCCGGGCGCCGGCGCCCACGTCAAAGTCTTCGACGGCGTCAGCGGCGCCGAAATCGCCAGCTTCTTCGCATTCGAAAACTTCGACGGCGGACTCTCGGTCGCCACCGGCGACGTCGACGACGACGGTATCGCGGACGTGATCGTCGGCACTCTGAACAACAACTCGCATGTGAAGGTGTTCAGCGGGGCGACCGGCGCCGAAATTCGTAGCCTCTTCGCCTTCGACGGTTTCACGGGCGGCATCAACGTCGCCTCGGCGGACGTGGACGGCGACGGATTCGCCGACGTGATCGTGGGCAGCAATAGCGGCCCGGCCCACGTGAAGGTGTTCAGCGGGGCGATCGGCGCCGAGATCCGCAGCTTCTTCGCCTTCGACAACTATGAGGGCGGCATCAGCGTCGCCGGCGGCGACTTGAACGACGACGGCTTCGGCGACATCGTGGTCGGCGCACTCCAAGGCGTCTCGCACGTGAAGTCCTTCAGCGGCAGCACCCAAAGCGAACTCTCCAGCTTCTTCGCCTACGACGGCTCCCTCGGCGGCGTCAGCGTCGCGGTCGTGGACGCCGACGGCGACGGCCTCGCCGACATCGGCACCGGCTCGCGGGTCGGTTCGCACATCAAAGCTTTCCGCCCGTCGAACGCCGCGGAAATCGACTCGTTCCTCACCGACGACGACCCCTTTGGCGGCCTCGACATCGGCTGATCGATCCCCGGCCCCGGTCCTCCGGGGCCGGGTCACCGCCGCATTGTGGAAATCGAGCGGAATAGAATCGGGGGAATAGCCGGATAACCGCAATGACCGATGGTACAGTGGTATCGCTATGACTGACAATTCTCTCCGATCGCGATTGAAGCTCGAACAACTCGACGACCGCATCGTCCCGTCCATCGTGGTTGCGCGGCACCGGATCCAAGGGAGCGGACCGGATTTCCGTGCCTTCGACGAGGTCGCCCGCATCGACGCGCGGGGCGTGGAAAGGCTCCTTTACTCCCGGGAGAACACCCCGGAGGACAGCATCCGCAACGTGGCCGTCGATGTGGCCCGCGATGGCGACATCGTCTTCGCCTTCGTGGGCTCCGCAGAAACCTGGACCGGACCCGGACTGTTCGAGCAGGATTCTCGGAGCGGTGCGCTGCGGTGGCTCGGCCCGCTGGCTCCTCCCGGATCGCCAGTCGGAACAGTCACCGCGGGGGCCGACTTGGACATCGCCCCGGACGGCAACATCGTTTTGGCGCGCAGTCGACAAGTTTCCGGGTCGGTCGAGTACGATGTGGTCGTCCGGGACGGCCTCGGCAACGAAACCGTTCTCCGTCTTCTCGGGGACGGTTCGTCCATCGCCGCCGCCCCGGCCGTCTTCGTGGCGAGCGACGGCGACGTGATTTACGCCCTCGCCGGCAACCGCAGTCCTTCGGGACAAGGCGTCTCACGGGAGATCTGGCGCCGGGACGCGCGGACCGGCGTCACCTCGGCGATCGGTTCCCTCGACGGCGGCAACTCCGGTATGAATCTCTTCCGGGCCGATATCGCGCTCGCCCCCGACGGTCGCGTGGTCGTGGCCCGCACGTGGTCCCCGGCCAGCAATTTTTCCATTCTGTTTACCACGGTCGCCATACTCAACGGCGACGGCGGCGAAACCCACATCGACACCCGAATGTCGCAAGGGGGCGTCCCGGATGCGACGTTGGACGTGCTCCGCGACGGCGACATCGTTTACGCTTTCTCCGGGCCGGGGTCAGACAACTCGATCCGCCGTTGGGATGCGAAGACCGGGGCGATCACGGTGATCGGATCCCTCGGCGCGGGCGTATTCGACGCCGCGTCCCTCGAGTTCATCCCCGACAACGAGACGCCCGTCGTCGCCGCGCTGGCTCCGCTCTCGGGCGGTCCGGCGCGCATCCACACCGTGGACACCGATGGTAAAACCCTCTCGGCATTCCAGCCCTTCCCCGGGTACGACGGGAACTTGGAAGTCGCGCGCGCCGATTTCACCGGCGACGAAGTGCCCGACATCGTGGCGGGGTCGGGCGCGAATCCCCACGTCAAATTGTTCGACGGCATCGACGGTTCGGAACTCGCCAGCTTTCTCGTCTTCGACAACTACCTCGGTGGCATTTCGGTCGCCGCCGCGGATGTCGACGGCGATGGGACGCCGGACTACGTCGTCGGCAGCCGGGACGGTTCTTCGCACGTCAAGGTGTTCGACGGCCGCACCGGCGTCCAAATCGCCAGCTTCCTCGCCTTTGAGAATTTCGACGGCGGCGTGACGGTCGCCGCGGCCGACGTGGACGGCGACGGGTTTGCCGACATCGTCGTCGGCACCCAACTCTGCAGCTCCCACGTCAAGATTTTCAGCGGCGCCGACGGGTCCGTACTCGCCAGCTACTACGTCTTCGCGGAGGGTACCTCGGCGGCGTGTCGGTGGCCGCGGGGGACTGGGATAAAGATGGGCTTGTAGAAGTGGCGGCGGGCTCGCTGCGCGGGTCGGATCATGTGAGGCTCTACTACGGCCTGTCCCAATTCGTATTGACCAGTTTTTTCGCCTTCGACATCGGCGGCGGGGTCGGGGTCGCGGTATTCGACGCCGATGCCGACGGGGTCGCCGATCTCGTGGCGGCATCGCGCGTCGGACCGCGCGTCCGGGCATTCGGCCACGACGCGCGGATTCCCTTGCGGGACTACTCGGCTTTGGAGCCGACTTACCGAGGCGGCATCGGCATCGGGTGATGGACTACCCGAGGCCGGGTCATTTCCCCGATTGCAAATCGGGTTAGAATCATTCGGTACACCTCCCCGTCCGCTGCTTCCGAGGGACGAACATGCCGTCCCATCTGCGATCTTCGCATTGCTAATTGCCGCCGGAGCCGGAGAACGAGGTGAGCAAGCAATTGAAGACCGAGCATTGGGATGGGTCTGGCAAATTTTTCTGGCAACCTTCGTCGTCTGTCTTCCGGCCTGAAAGGTCGGTTCTGTCAGCCCAGGTCGGAGACGGCGCAGGCGTCGGAGGCCTGGGAGGAGCGACGGCGAGCGGAAGTTTCCTCGAAGCCGTGAACCGGCCTGACAGGCCGGGATTCAGGGGGATGATCGTGGTTCCCAGGCCTC
>JAYTBD010000431.1:0-10232 GCA_043737155.1 Fimbriiglobus sp.
GTATTCATCAAGCTTGAAGTGTAACGGTTGGTAGTCGAGCACCATGTGCATTACAACCGAAGCGAGTGGATACGATTCCCGCGAACGACTGGCGGTGGAGAGTGGGCCTAATATGTGGAAGTGCTGAAGTATGTCGTGAAATGCGGCAAGCTTGCCTAGAATAGAAGTTATTTCGTCGAAAGTGATTCCTGCCCGCGCTGCTAGCTCGCGGCACTGATCAGAAGCCATCTTAAAAGTGAAGAAAGTTTCTGGCTTAAGATTCCGAACGTAGTATGTAAAGTACTTTTTCTGCACTTCAACCGCTTCCGGTCCATTGACTAGAAAGAAAGTGTTTGTCTTTGAACCATCCGGCGCCAAAAGCCGATAGACGCTGTGGCTATAGCACGTTTCGTGAATGATGGTACTGAAGTAGTCGAGTTGGGAACGGAGCAATTCTAGAACGCGAGCGAATGGGTCGAATGAATCGACGCCAACCGCGACGGGTTGCCCGGCCATACGAACCGCTCCACTTTGGCGGGGTCGATTCGATCCCTGCGGCAGAGTGGAGCTACAGCCGCAGGAATCGAACGTCAGGCGGTAGCTACTCCGCCCTTCCCGTGGTGAAATGGTAGCAGGACGCGGCGCGATGAGCAAGAATCGACTTGTGCTTACCGTAAATGCTCAATATACTTCTCCCGATGCCCAAAACAGACACCGACGATACGGCGATGGCCCGCGCCCGCGAATGGGTGACGGCGCAGGGGATCACTCTGCACGAACTCGGCATCCGCATGGGGTTCGATGAAAGTGTCGCCAGGCAGTCCGCGTTCCAATTCTTGAAGTCCAAAGACCCGCGAATCAGCACGCTCCGCCGGTTCGCTAAAGCAGCGGGGGTTCCTGTCGAGCAACTTGTGGCCGCATCAAAGCCAGAAACCAAGCCAACCAAACCCAAGAAATGAATATCGTTTCAGACCGACCCGGTTTCGTTTCAGGCGGTCGCTTTTCGTTCCAAAGTGCTATTCCGTGTCAAAGCCGCGCCCCACCCCTCCGCGAAATCATTTGGATTTCGGGTAGAACCAATGCGCCCCAACGACTTGCGTTCGAAATCGCGTCCCGGAATGCCGGGTGAAACCATTCTAAGAGCCGGTGCGTACGCGAAAAACCGCCCGCTGCACTTTGGATACACCCGCCGATTTTGAGACTCGAGCGGGCACGGGCTTGCTGATGGCTGATCACTATTTGACGACCTCTATTCCGTTTCTCATTGGGACAGCTGTCAGCGATCAGATATCCAGCATTCAGCCGTGAAGAAGCGAAAATCTATTGGTGTGGCCGGTCAATCCAGACGACGCAGAAAGGGGACCATGGCCGAGGTCATCGGGTCGGGCATGGTGTATTGCGGGTAATGCCCGCAGGGGCTGAACTCGATCCGCCGGGCATTCGGGCAGCCGGTTTCCACTTCCGCTTCCGCACTTCGGGGGACCAAGCCATCGCGGTCGCCACCGATCATCAGGATCGGGTGGGGGATGTCCGACAATAACGGACGCAGATCGAGCTTGTCGAGAATCAACGCCCGGCGCGAGGCGGCGCGGATCGGGTTGGTGCCGCTGCACTCCAATAGGAACTCGAAGATCTCCGACGGGCACCCGGTGAATTGGCCCCCTTCCACGCGATGCATGACTTGCGGGCGAAGCACGAGTTCGCTCATCTTCCACGGCCAGTAGCGGCCGAGGCGCGCGAGACCGCGCTCGACACGGATGAGCGGACGCCGGGCGAAACCGCCTTGGAGCACGGCCCGTTCGAAGCGGTCCGGGAACCGGGCCAACGCGGAGAGGGTGACGGTGGATCCGAACGACGAACCTTGAATATCGACCGCCGGCAAGCTCAGGTGATCGAGCAGGGCGATCAAATCCTCGGCGTAGTGCGGATGACGGTAGACGCCCAGATTCGCACCGTCGGTGCCGCCGTTGGCGAGTTCGTAACCGATGCAGCGGAACCCGGCATCGACCATCCCCCGCATTTGCATGGAGAAGGACCGCGTCGTGTCGATCATCCCGTGGACGAAGATGAGGGGCGGGCCGCTGCCCCAATCCCAGTAGCGGAGGCGGTAGCGGGGAGTTTGCAGAATGCCCGGCGTCGCTTCGGTATCGAAGCGACGCCGGGCGGTGCGCAGAGTTTCGACGGTCGGGTGGGGGGAACTCTCAGAGAGCATCAGGATCGAGGCCGAGTTCGCGGAGTTTCGTGGCGAGCCGATTCGCCTTCTGCCGTTCGGCTTCAACCTGTTCCAATGCCAGCGCCGTACGGTCATTGGCCGCGTGCGCCATTTCAATCGCCTCCTCCGCTCGGAGTTCGGCTTTTTCCGCGAGCGTATTCGCTTGAACGACCATACCCAATGGTGTTTCCCACATTTTTCCATCCGGCCCATAGACCGTCACCGTCCCGTCGCGCGTGATGAAGTGGACACCCAATAGCGGACTGGTGAAATCGACGATGTCGTCGGGGGGGATCAATTCGAGTACGCCCCCGACCCGGCGGTAGCCTTCGAGATACATGACGCCTTGGGGTTCGAGAACGTAGTATTCCAGCGCCCCGTACCGCTCGTAAAACTCGAGTTTGCCCTGCATCTCCGCGGGGCGGTTGCCCGGGGAAAGCACCTCGATAATCACCTGCGGGAAAACGTTTCCCTCTTCCCAAACCCGATAGCTGCTGCGATCTCCGACCGGTCGGCCGAAGGAGACGTACACATCCGGGGCAAGCCGCAACTTGTTGTTCCCTTCGACGGGGTAAATGAAATTATCCCCGGCGATGAAAACGTCGTCCCGCGACTGAAACAGAACTTCGATGTTCCATTTGAGCAGGGAAATCCAGTCGTACTGGACGGTGTTTTCCGCCATCGGCAGACCGTCCGATTCGGGGTAAACGATGCTTCGCGTGCGTCTCATGGCCTATCACCGGTTGAACAAGAAGCTCGGGGTGTTGATGAGCGCCCACGTCAAATCCTGCGCCCCCAAAACGCGGGCGTCGCTCGGCGGTGCTATTGGCACATCGCGCTGCAGTCGGAGGTACTCCGCGTCCGTGGCAATATAGGCCTGCTTCAGCTTGGCGACTTGTTCCGGGGTCCGCTTCGCGACTTCGGTCTCCAAGATTTTGAGCAGGTCGGCGGGCACCGGCGAACCGAGCTTCGGTTTCTTATCGGTCGTGAACGAGAGCCGGAACTTGCCGATGTTGTGACCGGTGCCGAAGCGGTGCTCCAAACTCACGGCCAGGGTCACGCCGGCTTTGGCGTTGACGGGCGCGGGGAACGTGAACACCGCCGTCTGATTCACCCCGAATTGCGGGGCGACCGCCCAGCCCGTCGCCAAGTTGTTGTCGATGGCGTTGGCGATGGGAAACTGATCTTGGGCGAAGGTGACTTCGGGAGCGACGAGCTTCACCGGTTTCGGCTTGTCGTTGGCGCCTTTGCCCTGCGATGTCGCTTTGAACTCGTTGAGTACGAAGTTGCCGTTGGCCGCGCGTCCCGGTCCTTTGGCGGGAAGCGAGGGATCGGCGAGTACCTCCAAACGGATGCCGGTGATCGCGCCTTCGAGTTTCAGATCGGCGGTGATCGTTTGCAGGTCGAACGCCTCGAGCTTCCCGGAGACGAGGATCGATCCGTCCTTCTGCACGGTCAGCGTGCTGCCGGTCTTCACGTCGGCCGCGGCCGAACTCGGACCGGCTTTCGATTCCATCTTCGTCGGCGTCAGGGTCGTCCACGCCGTCGGCTTCAGGTCGAGGATCACTTTTTCGTAGGCCGGGATCTTGGCGTCGATCCCCGCGGCGTAGGAGTCGAACGCGGCTTTGCGCTTGACGTGATCCTGCACCAGCAGAGCGTGATCTTCCTTGGAACCGCCGAGGGCCTTTTTGCCGATCTCGAGTTCCTTGGCGTTCGGCAAGCGGTTCAACACCGACAGGTAAATCTCTTCGACGACCTTGACATCGTCCTTGGTCTTCTCCGTGAAGGTGACGATGTGGTTGCTCGGATCCTTGATGGCGTCGCCGACGATGGGGCCGTTGACCATGGCGAGGACCGGCCCGAGCATCATGGTATTGGATCGCTCGCACTCGCACGCCGACTCGCGGACGGGCTTGCCCAACAGGTCGAGGAAGCCGCCGGGGAGATCGACGTTGCCATCGAGCAACTGCGCGGCCCGCGCACCGACGGGCAATCCGGGCAGACGGGACTTGGCCCCGGTCGCCGCGTGGATGGCATCGAAGAGCACTTCGGCCGGAAGCCGCCGTGGCAGGGCGTGGCTGTAGTTGATTTCATCGTCCTTGTTCCACTTGTTCGTCGCGATCGACAATTGATACGTCCGCGACTTGGTGATGAGCTTCATCAGCTTCTGCGTATCGAAGCCGCCGGCGACGAACTCGGCGGTGAGTTTGTCGAGCAGCTCCGGATTCGTGGCCGGGTTGCCGGCGCGGATGTCGTCGACCGGTTCGATGATGCCGACGCCGGTCATGTAGCTCCAGATGCGGTTGACGTAGCTCTTGGCGAAGTACGGGTTGTCCTTGGCCGTGATCCAGCGGGCGATTTGCTCCCGGCGGGCCGCTTTGTCATCCGCCTTGTAACCGGGGACGGGGAAGGGGAATTTCGGCGCGGCGGTGCCGCCGGTGCGTTCGTGTTTCATTTCGCCGCCGCCGACGTCGGAGATCACTTCGACGAGCGGCACCGCCCCTTCGACGGCGCTGCCGCCGATGCGCTGGCCTTTGTACTTGGGGTCTTCGGCGCGGCCGACGCGGGCGAAGAATGCGCTCGTCTCGTAGTACTGGTCTTGGGTCCATTTTTCGAACGGGTGATCGTGGCACTTGTTGCAGTTGAAGCGGATGGCGAGGAACAACTGGGTCGTGTTTTCCATGACCGCATCGGGCGTGCGGAGGGTCTTATAGTAAGCCGCCGGGGGATTCATCAAGTTCGACCCGCTGGCCGCGAGGATGCCGTAGGCGAACTGGTCGTAAGGGACGTTCTTGACGATCGCGTCGCGGGTCCAAGTGCGGAGGGCGGTGGCCCCGCCGTCGCCGAGGAACTTGCGGTTGATCTGGAGCATGTCGCCCCATTTGTTCGTCCAATGGTCGATGTAGCTCTCGCTGCCGACGAGCGAATCGATAAGGGTGTCACGCTTCTTCGGCGCCGGGTCGGCGACGAACTTGCGAATGGCTTCGGAGGTCGGCGGTAACCCGGTGAGGTCGAGCGACACCCGGCGCAGGAATTCTTCATCGGTGCAGAGTTCGCTGACTTGGATCTTCACCTTTTGCAACTTGGCATCGACGAGCGAATCGATGAAGTTGTGAACGGGTTTGGGTTGCCATTGATAACCGGAGCGGTCGCCCATGACGACGACGGCCGCGGCGGCGTAGGCCCCTTCGTAGCGGGCCAACATGGTCGCTTCGCCCCGGCGGACGGTCGTGATCAACGCGGCTTTATCCACGGTGACCACGTCCGTATTGCTGCTGTCGAGGAAGGCATCCGCGGTCACGTCGCGCTTGCGGCCGTCGCCGTAGGTGGCGATCACGGCGAACTGCTGCTTCATGCCGATGACCGGCACGGATACCACGGCGGGGATCACTTCGATCGACTTGACGCGCGTCGCGGCGAGGTCGAGTTTCACCCCGTCGGCAATCCACTTCTTCACGAGTTCGTAGTTGGGGTCGCCGGGCTGCCAGACGATGCCGCCCGTGTGGGCGATGGCCCCGGCCGGCTTCAGCAGCATCAAGCTGCGATCCGGCGCGGTGCGGTTGAAGCGCCGACCTTCGAGATCGTCGGTCAAGGCGCGGTGATCGTGGATCGGGTCGTACCCGCGGAGCGAGAGCTTGAACCCGCTCTTGCCCTGAGCCGCCCCGTGGCAGGTCCCCGCGTTGCAGCCGAGTTTCGCCAGCACCGGCTGCACATCCGTGACGAAGCTGATAGGCTTGTCCAGCGTGGCCGGTGATTGGACGGGGACGACGACCGATTTGTCGCCGAGCGTCAACGCGATCGTGCCGTTCTTGTTGAACCCGCCGGACCGTACCAATCCCTTGTCGGAGACGCTCGCGGAATCGAGTGCGACTTTTGTCGCGATGCGGGTGACATCGATCACCTCGCCCGATTCGAGCGTCGCGCTGACGATCAATTGCGCCGATCCGTAGGGCGAGTCGAATGCGATGCTCGTCGGTTTCACGGCGAGCGACTTGACCTTCGCTCCCGGCGGCAGCGCTTCGACGGGCACCGGTTCGGCACCGAACGCGAAGGGGATCGAAAGCAGGATCGAACCGACGGCGAGGGAGAATCGCATGGGTGTCTCAGAAAAGCGGTTTACCACAGAGGCCCAGAGAACACAGAGAAAAGAGGAAATAGAAATGATCCGTTTCCCGCTTCGTCCGATTCTTAACTCTGTGCTCTCTGTGACTCTGTGGTGAAAAACTCTGCGATCAATTACTTCGGTTGAACGATGAATTCCTTCAACAGCTTGCCGTTCTGCGGGTCGTGCAGCCAGACTTTGCCGTCGAAGCCGCCAGAGGCGAGGACCTTGCCGTCGGGCGACCACGCCACGGCGAAGGCGGGGCCGCTGATCCCGGCGCACTGGGCGCTCTTGCGGGGCAGAGCGATCTTGGTGGCGAATTCGTCTATTTTCGCGGTGCGGGTCGCCCCCGTCCCGAGTGCGGCCGCAAACTGTTCGAGGATCGAGTTTTTGTCGCCGCCCAGCGCGTAGACCGCGACTTCGCCTTTGCCATCCAGCCCGCTGGCGGCGGCGAACCGGCCGCCGTCGCCATCGAACTTCAAACCCGAAATGCGCCCGAGCATCGCGTCGAACTGTTTGAGTTTGTTCGAATCGTCGCCGATCTCGCGTTTCACTTCGCGGTGCATTTTATACAGGCGCGGGATGCCGTCCGATCCCCCGGCCAGCAACTCGTCGTAAACGCGGTTGCCGATGGTCGGGGCGTCGGCCGGAACCTTGGCCATGGTCTTCGTTTTCAACGGTCGGCGGTCGAGGGCCATGAGTCCGCCCCGGAGACCGCCCGGCGTGATGCTCGTGACGTTGTCGACGAACCGTTGGGTTCCGACTTCGGTGAGCTTCATGGACATATCCCGGCCGACGCTGGCGAGGTTCAAGCCGTCTTGGCTGAATGCGGTGCCCAAGACCCAATCCGAGTGCGTGCCCATTTGCAGGACTTGCTTGCCGGTCTTGGGGTCGATGGCCCGGACGGTGTTGTCCGAGCAGCCGAAGGCGACGAGGGTCCCTTCGGGATTCCATGCAAGGCCGTAGACGGTGTCAAACGTGACGGGGGACGAGATCTTCAGCTTGCGTTTCTCGACGTCCCAGATTTGGATTTCGCCGAAGCGGCCGGGGTTGCCACCCGCGACGGCGAGCAGAGTACCGTCCGCGTTAAAGGCAATGGATTGAACCCGTTCGCTGAGGCCGACGAGCCGGGCTTGGAGTTGCAAGTCGTCCACGCCGTAGAGTAGCACTTCGTGGTAACCCGTCACGGCGAGCGTCTTACCCTTGGGGTGGAATGCCAGCGAAGTGATCACCGGCGGCGACGGGTAGACCGGCGGGTGCGCCGCATCGATTTCCGTGGTTTTGGCCGAGGCGGGCGTGTCGTCCACAGCCCCTTGCTTCACCCAGTTCTCGATGGTCGCGTACAGAATCGCGGGTAACGGCGTGCCGTTCTTGGGCATCTCCGCTTTGCCGTCTTTGTTGACGTGAATTTCGGTGAGCAGGTAACTCGCCTCGGGCTTGCCGGGGACGATGCCAAGTTTGTCGCTGTCGCCCGCTTTCAGCAGCGATGCGTACTCGGTCATCACGTAGCCGCCTTGGGCCTTGGCGGGCTGGTGACATCCTTGGCAGTTCTGTTGCAGGATCGGCCGGACGTCTTTGTAGAAGCTCACTTTGACATCTTGGCCGAAGGCGGTCGCGACCGACAGCGATCCGAGGCTGACGAAAACCCAACGCATGGACGAGACCCCGGGATCAGGAGAGGGCAACGGGCGGAAGCGCGACACCGGCAGGATGTGTAGTGTACCACCCCGGACCGGAGGTGTTCAACGGAAAGTCCGGAGAAATTGAGAGTGGATTATGGAGCCTGCGGAAGTGCTCCCTCGGGTTAGCCGAGGGAACGCCGGCGTACCATCGCTCTTACACCTTCAGCGTCCCTTCGATGGAATCGTCCAACGTTTGCCCGATGGCCGCGCCGATCATCATCTTGATGCCGGCGATGGTACCGCCGTGCTTGGTGTCCCAGTAGTAGCCGTCGTTCGGCGCGAACTTGATAACGGTGATGCGCGGATCGTCGATGCCGCCGGTGAACCACGTCTTGAGGATCGGTTCCCACAGCTCCTTGATCTTCGCTTTGTCCGTCGAGACGGTGACGCGGCCGTCCAACTGGAGAAAGTCGGAGTGCTTCGAGCCTTGGAAGTACAGCTTCACGGACGGATCGACGGCCAGTTCCCGATTCTTGTGGCTGTCGATCGCGCTGAGGAACCAGAGATTGCCCGCTTCGTCGACTTTGCGGACGTTCATGGGCCGCTCGCCGCGCGATCCGCCTGTGGGGTCCGCGGTGCAGAAGAAGCAATTCGGGGATGCTTCGACCATCGCTTTGATCCGCTGGACCGCTTCCGGTCCCCGCAGATCCGCGCGGTTGTTTTCGGGTTGGTTTTTGTTGATCGAATCCATGGGTTGTGAGCCTCGCAGTGCGGTTCTGAATGCGCTGATTTGCAGCAACGAGCGTGCCGCGACATCCTCAGGCAGTCGTCCGGTCGTCGGCCCAATGGGCTGACCCCGAACAACCGCCGCCCGTGTCGGTGTTCACCAAAACCCTATTTCAGAGGGAGTTACCGTGCCGATTTGTCCGATAGTACCACCGGTAGGCCTTGTATCGTCCAATACCCACGTTCGCGATCGCCCTTGACATGCGACTTCGGTCGGGGGTACTGAAAGCGAATACGCACCGGTTTCCGCCGGGATCCTCCGTGGTACTCCGTGAGATGATGGATCATCGAACGATCTACCGGTTCGCCGTTTTGGCCGCGCTGGCCCTCGGCGTCGCCGCGCTGCCACTGGCAACCGGGTGCAAGCACCAAAAGAATCGCGACAGCAAGCTCGAAACGCAGAAGACGCCCATCCCGGGGGTCTCGCCGAATCACACCGAGGATTCGCTGCACATCCGGCCGACGGTGACGACCCTCGCGGCCACCTTCGACAGGATTCCTCCGAACCCGGTCAAAAAGAAACCGCTGAACGTCCTCGCCCTCTCCGGCGGTGGGCAGTACGCCGCCTACAACGCCGGGTTGCTCGTCGGCTGGACGGCGTCCGGCAAGCGGCCGACATTCGATTCCGTCACCGGTGTCAGCAGCGGGGCGCTCGTGGGTCTGTACGCATTCTTGGGGCCGAAGTACGACTCCCGATTGCAGTACTTTTTCACGACTTTGGAAGACGAAACGATCTTCCAGTACCAGCCGATTCGAGAGCTGCTGCGGAACGGGGCGCTGGCCAATCCGCAGCGGATGAAAAAAGTCTTCGAGACCGAAATCAACGAATGCATGCTCATGGATATCCGCGACGCGCACGCCGAAGGCCGGCGGTTGTACGTGTGCACGATGAATCTGAAAACGCGCCGCCCCTGCTTCTGGGATCTCGGCGCGGTCGCGTCCAGCGGGCGACCGGACGCCGGGGAACTCGTGCGCAAGATCATCCTCGCGGCGGCGGCGATCCCCGGATTGCTGCCGAGCGTGCCGTTCCAATACGAGGTCGACGGCCGGAAATTTACCGAAGAACACGTCGACGGCGGCGCATCTTGCCAGACGTTCCTGCGCTTGGGGCCGGGGGCCGAGCGGCCCAATGATCAGCCGCTCTGGCTCAAAGGCTCGAACCTGTACGCCATGGCGGCCGGGAAACTCTACCCGCCGCTGCTGAAGGACGATCCCGGCTTAATCCGGCGGGTCACCAGCACGATTTCGGCGGCGCTGTACGCCCTTTACCGGTCCGAACTGCTGGGTTTGTATTCGTACTGCGCGGTCAGCGGCATGAAGTTCCAGATGCTCGCCATCCCGGACGACGCCGACGTTCCGGCCAACAGCACGACGTTCGACCCCGTGGCGATGAAGAAGCTCTTCGCCCTCGGGTACGACATGGCCAAGGAGACGATTCCGTGGCGGCTCTCGCCCCCCGGCGGCGAGCCGGGCGAAGAAGAACCGACCCGCGATGCGACCGACCTCCTGCCGACGACCAAAGGAAGAAGGT
>JAYTBD010000432.1:0-4289 GCA_043737155.1 Fimbriiglobus sp.
GCCCCGCCAGATGCGAAGCTCGATTGGAGCCTACCGTTACCGCCGAAGACCCCGACCGGTGCCCAACCCCTGGCGCTGCCGGGCGAAGTCAAAGGCGAAGGCACGAAGGGTGTGGTGACGATCGGGAAGGTGCCGCCGAGTTCGGCCGGAGTTGTCGAAGTCAAGTTCGGCGCGCTCACCGCCAAAGCGCGCATCCGCGCCGCCGCGGCGTTACCCTTCAAACCCGACTTCACGAAAATTCCGCCGGGTGCCGCGCCCGGCGGTTGGGTGAATGCCCAAGGCAAATTCGTGATGGTCAACCTCGCCGGGAAACCGGTGCTGAGCAAAGTCAATGACAACGGCGCTCCGCCGGTGGCTCGGGCGAACGCGTACATCACCCCGACGACCGCCAAAGATTACACCATCCAAGCCGACATCCGCGGCGAAGACGTCGGCGGCACCTTCCCGGACATGGGCCTGCTCAGCCACCGATACCTGTTGGTACTCGATGGCAAGACGGACGCGGCGACCAACTCGCGAATGCTGCGGATCGTCTCGTGGGAAGCCCGCGAACGGGTCAGCGAAGCCGTTGCCTTCAATTGGAAGTCGAAGGATTGGTACACCCTCAAACTCGCGGTGGAAGTCGCCGCGGACGGCAAGTCGACGACGATCAAAGGGAAAGTGTGGGATCAGGGCAAACCCGAGCCGGCCAACTGGACGGTGGAATTCAAAGATGTGAACCCCAACACCGAAGGTGCGGGCGGGTTGTACGGCTACATCCCGAACGCCGCGCCGATGCCCGCCGGGGCGGCGGCCAACGCCCCGCCGGTCGCCGCGACCGTCCACTACGATAACGTCAGCATCGTCCCGAATGCCAAAGCACCGGCCAATCCGCGCGGCGCCCCTGGCGGCGACAAATAAGCGAATCCGAACTTCAAACTCACAGGGATCCCTCATGACGAATAACATTCGACCCATTATCGCCATCGCGGCCACGCTCGTGGTGGCGGCGCTCGGCATCGCCATCATCGCCAAGAACGCGGCCAATCCCGTACTGGTCGCCGCGCCAATCGTCCCTTCGACCGAGCCCAAGCCCGAGCCCAAACCAGAACCGAAGCCGGAACCCAAGCCCGAGCCAAAGCCCGAGCCCAAACCGGAACTCAAGCCCGAGCCAAAGCTCGAACCGAAACTGCTACCGATGCCCCCGATGCCGAAGTCTCCTTTGGAAGCTCCGGGCACCAAAGCCGGCAAGTCGGACCTCGTCATGTTCGGCGGCACGCCCGGGCGGAACATGATCAACACCATCGACAAGAACATCCCGGACAAACCCGACCCCAACGACGACAAAGTCCTGAAGTGGAAGGCCGACCTCGGCTCGCTCTCCTACGGCGGACCGACCATCGCCAACGGCAAAGTCTTCATCGGCACGAACAACAGCCGGCCGCGCAACCCCATGCGAGATGCCAAGAAAAACGAGGACGGCGATGTCGAACCCGTCGACAAGGGCATCCTGATGTGCTTCGACGAAGCCTCCGGCAATTTCCTCTGGCAAGCCGTGCACGACAAACTCCCCGGTGGCCAAGTGCGCGACTGGCCCGACATCGGCGTTTGCTCGGCCCCGCTCGTCGAGGGCGATCGCATCCTCTACGTGAGCAATCGTTGCACGCTCGTCTGCCTCGACATCAACGGCCTGGCCGACGGCAACCAAGGCATCACGACGGAGAAGTACGCGGACAAGTCGGACGCCGACGTGATCTGGGAATACGACATGATCAAAGAACTCGGCGTGTTCCCGCACAACAGTTCCGTCGCTTGCCCCATGGTGATCGGCGATCTCGTCTACCTCGTCACGGCCAACGGCGTCGACGAGAATCACAAGAACATCCCCAAGCCGCAGGCCCCGAGCTTCATCGCCGTCAACAAGAAGAGCGGCAAGCTCGAATGGAAGAGCAATCTCCCCGGCAACAACATCATGCACGGCCAGTGGTCGAATCCTTCCTACTCGGACGCCGGCGGCGTCAAACAGGCGATCTTCCCCGGCGGCGACGGATGGCTCTACTCGTTGACCGCGGACAAGGGAACGCTGGTCTGGAAGCTCGACGCCAACCCGAAGAACACCGTCTACGACCTCGGCGGTTTCGGCGAGAAGAGCGACTTCATCGGGACGCCCGTCGTCGACAACGGCATGCTCTACATCGGCACCGGCCAAGACCCCGAGCACCTCATGGGCATCGCCCATTTCTATTGCGTCGACATCAAGAAAGCGGTCGACAACGCCAAGAAGAACAAGGAACTCGACGTGTCGCCCGAACTCGTCGACAAGGTCGGCAAGGACGAGGAAGGCAAACCGAAGATCACCGGCAAACCGAACCCGCACTCGGCCGTGGTCTGGCAATACGGAGGCGCCGACGACCGCAAGTTCGTCCCGCGCGACTTCAAGTTCGGCCGGACTATGAGTACCGCGAGCATCGTCGAGGGCGTGCTCTACATCAGCGAGATCAGCGGCTACTTCCACTGCCTCGACGCCAAGACGGGCAAGAAGTACTGGCAGATGGACACCAAGGGCGAAATCTGGGGCTCACCGTACTCCGTGGACGGCAAGATTTACCTCGGTGCCTCGGGCGAGCTGTTCGTCTTCAAGCATACCAAGACGCCCAAGGCCATCGATGAGATCGACATCCCCGATGCGAAAGATCAGAAGGAGTACAACGAGAAGTTGAAGGCGAAGCGCAAGCAAGTCGAAGCGGAGAACCTGATTTCCAAAGTCGAGTTCGACGCCCTGATCCGCAGCACGCCGGTCGTGGCCAACGGCACGCTGTACGTGATGACGGAGAAGACGCTCTACGCGTTCAAATCGTCGAAGTGAATGGCCGACGGTCGCATCCTATGCCTATCATCCGATATCCGCGTTCGCGAAAAAGCGGATTTCGGACGATGGGCACAACGACGGAACAATTCATCCTCCCTCGAATCCGGACCTACCCGTGATTGACACCCCCGGCAAACCTGTCCCCGTGACGGGCGCCACCCTCGACGAGAAGATTGGAAACGCCCGCGCCGCGCTCGACGCCCAAGTGCGCGAGGTCGTGCGTTGGCATTTCGATCCGGAAACGGGTACGCCCTTTTGGCTCGACAAAGCCAAGACGTTCGACTTCGATCCGCTCAAGGACGTGAACGGTTTCGACGACATCAAGAAGTTCCCCGTTTTCGAAGACGATTGGCTGCGCGGCGGTCCCGTGCGGCGCTGGGTGCCCAAAGGCTTCGGCGACAAACCCGTCTACGTCTTCGAAACCGGCGGCACAACCGGTTTGCCGAAGAGCCGGATCGTGCTCGACGACTTCAAAATCGACTACGAAATGATGTCCGACACGCTGCCCGAGAAGTCGTTCCCGCGCGGTAGCACCTGGCTCATGCTCGGGCCGTCCGGGCCGCGCCGATTGCGCTTGGCCATCGAACACCTCGCCCAATATCGCGGCGGCATCTGTTTCGCGATCGACCTCGATCCGCGCTATGTCGTGAAATGCTTGAAGGCCCGCAAGATCGCCGAGGCCCAAGCGTACAAGGACCACTGCATCGATCAGGCGATCACGGTGCTCGCGGGCGGCCACGAGATCAAGTGCATGTTCACGACGCCGAAGTTGCTCGCGGCGTTCGACGAAGCCCTCCGCAACGGCAAACTCGAAGACAAGTACCGCGAACTCGGCAAGTCGGTTCCCTCGGGCGGCCTGCGGTCGATCAAGAGTGCGGGGATCACCGGCATCTTCAGCGGCGGTACCGAGTTCACACCGCAGTTCACCCGCGAAGCCTATGAAGAGATGCTCGACAACGGCGACGTGTACATGACGCCGACCTACGGCAACACGCTCATGGGCCTCGCGTGCAGCAAGCCGATCGGGCCGGAGGACGGCTTTAAAATCTCGTACTACGCCCCGCAGCCGCGGGCGGTGATCGAAGTGGTGAACCCCAAGAACTTCGAAGAGGTCGTGCCGTACGGCGGCACCGGCCGGGTGCTGCTGAGCACATTTACCAAAGAATTCTTCGTCCCCCGCTTCCCCGAGCGCGACGAGGGCGAACGGGAAAAACCCTTTGACAAGTACCCGTGGGACGGCGTCAGCGGCGTGCGCCCGTTCGCCGAACTCGCCGGCGGCACCGTGGTCGGGGTGTACTGATGCCGTCGCCGTTTCCGGGAATGGATCCGTATTTGGAAGACCCCAACGAGTGGGGTGAAGTCCACTTGCGCCTCATCGCAGAATCCGCAAAGCAACTCAACCAAATTCTCCCGGACGGATTCCGGGCGAAAATCGACCAGT
>JAYTBD010000433.1:0-1653 GCA_043737155.1 Fimbriiglobus sp.
CAATAGACACCCCCCCTGTAAGGGCCGGCTTCTGAGGTTCTCACCACACCGACCCTTTCAGGGCGGGGAAATGGTTAACCGATACCCAGGGCTCCCGCCCTGGGCTAAGTAAGTCGGCCCCTCCGGGGCGAAGACAATCTACTGCAATTCCATTTCTGACCGTCATTGACCAACCCATCACCCCACCAACACACCGACCCGCTCCGCCCTCGTCGCTTCCATCGCATCCAAACCCAATCGCATCCGGCGGATCCCCTCGGCGACCTGGTCGGGCGATGATACCCCGAAGCTCAATCGGCACTCGTCGGTGGGCATCGTCCCGTATTCGTCCGGGACATGGCCGAATTCGCCGGGGACGTAAAGCACACCCTCCTCCAAACAGCACTTCACGAATGCCCCATCCGGGCCGGTGGCGACGCCGGGGAAGGTGGCCCAGACGTACAGTCCACCGGCGGGGATCGTCCAGGTCACTTCGGGTCGGTCGGCGAATTCCTCGGTCAACGCCGCGAGCATCGCATCCCGCTTGGCGCGGTAGACCCCGCGTAGTTTCTCGACGTGCCGGGCGTAAGCGCCGCTGCCGATCAATCGGCTGAGGATATGCTGCGCGAGGTTGGACGAGCCGAAGTCGTGATTGCCTTTGAGGTTCAACACCACGTCGAGCACATCCCGCGGCATCAAGGCGTAGCCGGTCTTCAAACCGGGGGCGCAGGGCTTGGAGAAGGTACTGGTGTAAACAACGTACTCGTTCGCCGCATCGAACTTCTTGATGCTCGGCAGATCGGGCCCGTCGTAGCGGAGTTCCCGGTAGGCCGCATCTTCGAGGATGAGGATGCGGTGCTTCTTGCTGTACTTCTTCGCGAGTTCGACCAACCTCGGCCGACGATCTTCCGCCAACGTCAAACCGGTGGGGTTCTGGAAGTAATCGACCGTGTAAATCAGCTTGAGTTTGTCGATCTCGCCGCTCGCTTCGAGGCGTGCCAGTAAGTAATCCAGGGCGTCAATGTCCATGCCGCCGTCGTCCATCGGCACCGCGAGCGTTTTCACCCCGCGGGTTTGCAGCACACCGTGATAGACAAAATAAGACGGGGCTTCGCAGATGACGATGTCGCCCGGATCGAAGAGCGCTTCGCCGAGCAGATACAGCAATTGCTGCGAGCCGGTGGTCAAAACGACATCGCGCGGGCTCAGGTTTAAGTCCGATGGGCGAACGCCATCGGCGCGGCAGACCATCTCCAGAATCTGCTCGCGCAGCTTCGGCAGGCCTTGGGTGCTGCCGTATTGCAAAGCGATCCGCGCCGACTCGGGGTCGTTCAGGATGGCCGCCGCCGCCTCGGCGATCTCCGCGCTGGGGAAGTTCGATTCGTCGACGAGGCCCGCCGCGAGGGAGATCAGCCCGTCCGTTTCGATCGCCTTCTGGATGAAGTAGCTGATGGGCGAATCGGCGGTTCGCAGGGCTTGCTTCGAGAGCGGCAGGGCGGGCATCGCAGTGCTCGGGTGGGATGGGGAAACAAAAAACCCCGGAGACAATCTCCGGGGCCGGCGTGAATCAATCGCTCGGATCCGGGTGTTCAAGTGGCCGCGATGGCGCGGACGGCTGCAACCGTGAGAGCGGCGACAGCGATCCGGGCGTGGTTGGCGACGAACATCGGTGAA
>JAYTBD010000434.1:0-4283 GCA_043737155.1 Fimbriiglobus sp.
GTGGAAGACCGTCGACGGCGGCAAAAACTGGAAGAAGCTCACCGATGTCAAATTGAAGAACGGCCTGCCCACCGTGAAGCTCGGCCGCATCGGCCTCGATTACTCGCGCAAGACCAAGGGCCTGCTCTTCGCCGTCATCGACACCGAGAAAGGCGGCACCGGCCCGCCCCAGTCGAACACGTATTTCGGCGCGGTCATGGACGATGAAAAAAGCGGCGGTGTCAAGTTGACCGAAGTGACCGACAACTCGCCCGCGATGAAAGCCGGGTTGAAATCGGGCGAGGTCGTGACCCTCGCCGACGCCGTGAAGATCGAGACCGCCGACACGCTCATCGACTTCCTGCAATCGAAGAAACCGGGCGACAAGGTCAGCGTCACCGTGAAGCGCGACGGCAAGGACGCGAAGGTCGAAGTCACCCTCGGCGCCCGCAACCCGGAACCGCCGGCTCCGACCGGCCCGCCCCCTTCGGCCGGATTTCGGCTGGCCCGCGGTGAATCGCTCGTGGTCGGCACCCTCGTCGAAGACGGTCCCGCCGCGAAGGCCGGGATCAAAGAGGAAGACGTCATCACCAAAGTCGACGGCAAGACGGTCGCGGTGGTCACGGAGTACATCGCCGTCCTCAGCACTAAGAAGGTCGGCGACAAAGTGAAGTTCGTCGTGGTCCGCGGCAAGGAGACGAAGGAAATCGAAGTCGTACTCGGCGCGGCGGTCCCCGGCCAAGGCACCGGCCCCGCTCGCGGCATCACCAACACCCGGCCCTTCGGCATGGGCCTCGGCGGTCAGCAGGCCAACGTCCACCGCCGGCAGGGCAAAGAGGGCTTCGAAACCGGCGGCGTCTTCCAATCCGCCGATAACGGCGAGACTTGGACCCGCATCAACAGCTTGAACCCGCGCCCCATGTACTTCAGTCAGATCCGCGTCGACCCGAGCGACGACAAGACCCTGTACGTCATCGGCGACGTGCCGACGCCGCTTTTCCGCAGCCTCGACGGCGGGGCGACCTTCGCCAATCTCACGACCGCCGCGGGTGTCCACGCCGACGGCCACGCAATGTGGATCAACCCCAAGGATCCGCGCCACTTGCTCGTCGGCTGCGACGGCGGCTTTTACGTCAGCTACGACAAAGGCGCGAAGTGGGATCACCTCAATACCCAGCCGCTCGGCCAGTTCTACCACGTCGCCGTGGACAACCGCCGGCCCTACCGCGTCTACGGCGGGCTGCAAGACAACGGCAGTTGGGGCGGCCCGAGCGACACGCTCAAACGCACCGGCCCCGTCAATGAAGACTGGGTGTTCGTGAGCGGCGGGGACGGCTTCGTCTGCCGCGTCGACCCGATGGACGCCGACCTCGTTTACGCCGAGAGCCAAGGCGGGAACATCTCGCGCCGAAACTTCCGCACCGGTGAGCAGGGCTTCATCCGCCCGCCCCGCAAGCAGGGCGAAGAAGCGCTGCGGTTTCATTGGAACACGCCGTTCATCCTCAGCAGCCACAACTCGCACATCTTCTACAACGGGGCGCAGTTCGTCTTCAAGTCCGTGAAGAAGGGCGACGAATTGAAGCAGATTTCGACCGAACTCACGCGCACGAAAGCGGGCGCGCTCACGGCCATCGCGGAGTCGCCGAAGAATCCGGACGTCCTCTGGGCCGGATCGGACGACGGGTACATTTGGATCACCAGAGACGGCGGCAACAAATGGGAGAACGTCACTGCCAACATCCAGAAGTCGGGGCTGAGCGGCTACCGCCAGACGGCGACCATCGAAACCTCGCGCGATAAAGAAGGGCGCTGCTATGTCACGTTCGACGCCCACCGCTCCGACGACGACAAGCCGTACATCTTCGCCACCGAAGATTTCGGCGCGACGTGGAAGAACGTCGCCGCCGCGCTGCCGCAGTTCGGCAGCACCCGCGTCTGCCGCGAGGACATCGTCAACCCGAGCCTGCTATACGCCGGCACCGAATTCGGCCCGTACGTCTCGGCGAATCGCGGCGAGAGTTGGACGAAGCTCGGCAGCGCCTTGCCGACCGTGGCGTGCCACGAGTTCGCCCAGCCGACGACCGCGAACGAACTCGTCGTCGCCACGCACGGCCGCAGCGTTTGGATCCTCGATATCAACGCCCTCCGGCAGATGAAAGCGAGCACGCTGAAGGATCCGGCCACGCTGTTCGCCCCGGCGCCGGCCGTCCGTTGGAAGCTCGGCGCCAACGGCGAGTCGCCTTACAGCGCTTCGGATCGCAAGTTCGCCGGCAAGAACCCGACCCGCGGGACCACCCTCGACGTGCTGCTCACGAAGAAGGCCGAGAAGGTGGAACTGAAGGTGATCGACGCCAACGGCAAGGTGGTGTACGAGTACCGCGCTCCGACGCAGAACATCCCGGCGGACTACAAGCCGATCACGACCGCCGGCCTGCACCGCATCAATTGGAGCCTCGCGGGTCAACCCGCAGCGAGCGGTGGGGGCGGTGGTCGTCGACCCGTCGGCGGCGGGCAGATCGCACCGGGCATGTACAAGGTGTTGCTCACGGTCGATGGCAAGGAGTTCCCGCAGCCGCTGCTGGTCGAAATCGACCCGAATGCGTCGAAGGATATTTTGAGTACGGACGATGCCGTGCAGACGCTCGAAATCGAACGGAAGGCGAACAAGAAGAACGAGCAACGCGACGATAACTGAGAAGGTGGACGTGCCATCGGAGTCGGCCCATTCTTCGCCCCAAAGGGGCCGACTTATACAGCCCAGGGCGGAAGCCCTGGGAAGGTTCGAGAGTTGTTTTCCGCCCTGCAGGGGCCGGCGTAATGCTAACGCACGCCGGCCCCTTCAGGGCGGTTTCAATTTCCTGCCGGTCCCAGGGCTTCCGCCCTGGGCTATAAAAGTCGGCCCCGTTGGGGCGAAGAATTGGCCGAGGATTTTGTTGACTCGGCGATGATTCAACAGACTTCCTGCTAACCCTTGACTTTCCACTTCGCCGCGATCGCGGCGGGGATCGCTTGCAACCCCACCACTTCGACGGCGGCGCCGAGATCGGCGGCCGCCTTCGGCATCCCGTAGACCACGCTCGATTCCCGGTCCTGCGCGATGGTGTGCCATCCCGCTTGCCGCAGGCCCAGCAATCCGCTCGCGCCGTCGCTCCCCATGCCGGTGAGCAGCACGCCCATGCCGCCGTCGGGCCAATTCAACCGCGCGCTCTGGAAGAACACATCCACGCTCGGCCGGTACGGGTACGACTTGGGGTCCGGCGTGTACGCCAGCGACCGCCGGCCCGTCACCACGAGGTGATCGTCCGACGCGGCGACGTACACGCGCCCCGGTTCCGGTCGGTCCCCCGTGCGGATCGCCTGGGTGCGCAGGCCGATGCGGGCGCCGAGCCATTCGGCGAAGCCGATGGCGAAGGCGGCGCCGATGTGCTGCACGACCACGATGGGACCGGGCGGGGCGGCGCCGAGTGCCGAGAGTATCTTCACCACGGCGTCCGGCCCGCCGGTGCTCGCGCCGATGGCCAGCATCGGTTGGCCCGCCGATGCGGAAATGCCGAAGGCGGGCAGCAGACTCGACAACCCCGTCGAAGCCCGGACGTCGATCGGCCGGCGCGACTCGGCGACTTTGGCCAACCGCGCCAGCAGCGGCTCCGCATCGACGAGCGTATTGTTCGAGCCGAGCGACGGCGTCCGCACGGCGTCCAAACCCCCCGCGCTCAGCGCTTCGTACACCTTCGAATGGTTGGTCCGCACGCTCGACGTGACGATCAGAATCGGGCAGGGCGACTTCGCCATGATGCGCCGCGTCGCTTCGGCGCCGTCCATGACCGGCATGATCAGATCCATGAGGATCACGTCGGGCCGGTCGGCCGCCGCCCGCAGCACCGCCGCATCGCCGTCGAGGGCGATCCACGCGACCCGGTACCCGTCCACGGATTCGACCACGCGGCGCAGGATGGCCACGGCCAAGGGCATGTCGTTGACGATGGCGATGCGCATCACGGGCCCGCCGATCCGATGAGGTCGCCGATGGCGTCCATGTAGGTGGTGTCGTGGAAGCTGCTCTTGGTCAGGTAGTAATTCGCCCCGACTTCCAAGCCGCGCAGGCGGTCTTCCTCGCGGTCTTTGTACGACACGATCACGACCGGCAGTTGCGAGAGGTGGTCGTCTTCGCGGATGCGCTTCACCAACTCCAGCCCGGTCATCCGAGGCATGTCGATGTCGCTCACCACCAGATCGTACCGCGCCGCCCGCACGCGGTTCCACCCGTCTTGCCCGTCGACGGCCACATCGACCTCGTACCCGTG
>JAYTBD010000435.1:0-4283 GCA_043737155.1 Fimbriiglobus sp.
CACGATGCAATTCTCACGCCGGTATATTCGGCAAACTCGGGCGGATACCGCGTCTGACTTCCGAAGTCCGGTTTCGACTTCGGAAGTCCTTTTGGGCGAAAGGGCCTGGGACTCGCCCACTTCCGACGACTTCCGAAGTCGAAACCGGACTTCGGAAGTCAGACGCGGTATCCGCCCGAGTTTGCCGAATATACCGGCGTGAGAATTGCATCGTGAGAATCGCGCTCGAATCCCGTTGCGAATCAGCGACGGACACTCTCGACCGTTCTCCCCGCAAGGTGTCCAACGATGAATCGTTTCAAACTGGCCGGTTCGTGGATGGTGGCCCTGGCCCTCATCGCGTTGTTGGGAATGGCCCCGACGGTCCGGACCGAAGAGCCGAAGGCGCAGCCCGCCAAGGCGGAAGCCAAAGCCGAACACGCGGAACACGACGCGATGATGGTGGCCTGCGCGAAGGCGTGCTCGGATTGCCAGCGGATGTGCGATATGTGCGGCACCCACTGCGCCCACATGCTCGCGGACGGCAAGAAGGAACACAAGACGACGCTGGCTACTTGCCAAGATTGCTCGACGATCTGCGCGGCCGCCTCGCAAGTCGTGGCCCGCGGCGGACCGTTCGCCGTCACGGTGTGTACCGCCTGCGCGGAATGCTGTGCGAAGTGCGCCAAGGAATGCGAGAAGTTCCCCGATGACAAACACATGAAGATGTGCGCCGAAGAGTGCAAGAAGTGCGAAAAAGCTTGCACCGACATGGTCAAGCACATGGGCGGCGGCAAGTAACTTGCCAACTTGGTAATCGACAACGCCACCCGAGACGGCTCGGGTGGCGTTTGGCATTTCACCCTTCCACTCACCAGCGGAGGATGGCGCCGATGGTCGCGGTGAACAGGTCGTCGTTCCCTTCGAACGGGCGGCCGTCCGAGTTGTGGTCGTAGCGCACTTCCGGCATCACCCACAGCCACGGCGTCGGCTTCCACGTCAGGCCCGCGGTCACGGCCGTGTACAAGCCCGAGGTCCCGGTGCGGACGCCCTGTTCATCGTTGAACAGTTCGACGCGGGTCTTGGCTTGGAGCTTGTCGTTCACATCGTAGAGCAGGTAGTTCGCGACGCCGTACCATTCGGCGAAGCCCACGTCCGGGATGCCGTCTTCGTGCGAGTAGGTCGCATCGGCCACGTAGGTGAGTTTATCGCTCAATTTGTGGCTGAGGATCAAGTTGTAGACGTTGTAGTAGTTGAAGTTCTTGGGGGTATCGAACGTCGGATCCGTGATGACGGTATTCAGGATCACGTTCGTCTTGCTCTCTTTCGGAGCCCACTTCAACTGGCCGATGTAGGTCGTCCGGGTGACGCTGCTGAAGAAGTTGTCGCTGCCGACCACGACCCCGTTCGACATTGTCCAATCGTCGTTCAACGGCGTGATCACATTGACGCCGGTGTGGGTGAACGGGTTGTACTGGAACAAATACGAGCGCGAAATGAACGGCGTCGTAATCGCCTGCACGGTTTCGTACCCGCAGATCGTGGAGAATTTACCGACGCGGACGGTCGATCCTCGGCCGCCGAGGTTCGGCAGGAACATATCGACGTACGCTTGGTACAGGTCGATGCCATAGGTTTCGCCGTTGGTCTGGCGCTCGGTGAGGAGACCGCGGGCCGGGGTGAAGCGGTAGTCGGTGCCCGGGATCAGCAAATCGACCGCCCCGCCGAGTTGGAATTCCTTCTTCTCCGTATCCACGTTCTTGTGGATGTGCAGCCAGTTCTGGTTCAGGGAGAACTGCTCGACGCGGTCGATGAAGGGCACCGGCAAGCTGCTGCGACGGACCGAGCCCGTTGTGAAGCTGCCTTGCGTCCAGCCGTAGATCTCCCAGCCGTTGCCGGCGAGGGTTTGCCCGGCCGGGCTGCTTTCGAGCAGTTTCTGAAGGAGGAACTTATCCGGGGCGGGATCTTCGCCCTTCGGATCGTCCCCGGTTGGCAGGTTGGACACGGTCTCGGCCAGGGGGGTGGTCATGGGCATCGGCGCCGGCACGGCCGGTTGGCCGGCGATGGGGATCTCGACTTTGACGACGGGGGCTTGGGCGTGGGCCAAAGCGCCGGTCAGGAAGATCCCCGACAGTGTGAGTCCGACAATCCGTTTCATGGTGGCTGTACCTTCCGTGGGAATCGAGCTGGTGGAGAGTACCTCGGAAATCCGTTTCCGGGGATGCTGATGATTTCGGATGCGACGGCCGGAGTGTTCCATCGATACCGATTGATTTAGGGGATCGGAATCTGCGACCGGACGGTGCAATCGGGCAATCGCGTCCCACTGGAATTGTCCGCCGCAAGTCGCTGAAATTGGGCCACTTTTACTCAAGTTCGGTTTTTCTTGGTGTCTGCCTGCTCACGGCGCAGACGTTCGCTTGATCCGCTGACCCCTTGGGCAACGCGGCCGTGCGGATAGCGCCTCGCTGGTGATGGATCGCGGATCGCGACTCCCATCGTGCTCGCACGCTCCGATTTTGCCGCACTGACCGATCCGACTGCCCGTGGGACTGGCAACCGGCATCGGGATCCGGTTGGTCGACCTCCACTCCGAAATTGTCGTCTCAGAAATTGCTCCGCTCGCGGGTGCTCGCCGGTCGATACGTAGTTTGGGCGCTCCGCGACGGGAGCTTCCCCATTCCTATGGCGTACCGACAGTCGACGACTCGGGCAGAGGTTGGTCCATGCAAACAATCACCGGCAACTTCGACTCACCCGCCGGTTTCTCGCATCACCCCATCACCCAAGGCCGGCTCCTCGATTTCCCGGCCGACCCGGCCCGTTGCATGCGGCGGCTCTGCGACGAACACGGCGAGATCGCGGTCCTCGAAGAGAATGGCCAGCGCCTCGTTTTCGTCTTCGGGCCGCGCTACAACCACCGGGTGCTCAGCGACGTCCAGACTTTCCACTCGCGCTTCTTCCCGGTCCGCGGCCCGCGCAACTCCGCCCAGCGCCGGCTCACCTCCGGCCTTCTCAATATGAATGGCGACGACCACAAGCGGCACCGCCGGATGGTCGCGGCCCCCTTCCAACGCAGTTCGATCTCGAACTACCAATCGGGGATCGCCGATCTCGCCCGGCAGATGGTCTGGGGCTGGAAGGCCGGGGAAACGCGGGATATGTCCCGCGAGATGAACGAGTACATGCTCCGCGTCACGAGCAGCCTGCTCTTCGGGTTCGATCAACACGAGCTCGCCTACGAGATCGGCCGGGCGACCGAGAGCTGGGTGCACCTCAACCACGAAGTCGGGATGGGGGCGCTCGTGTCGGATCCCGACATCACCGATTCGTACGGGGATCTGCTGAAGCACGCGGACGAACTCGAAGCCCGCATCCGCGAGATGATCGCGATCCGCCGTTCGACCCCCGCCGGCGACGACGTGCTCTCGCTTCTGCTACAAGCGCGCGACGAGAACGGCGACGGGATGACCGATGGCGAACTCATCGGCCAAGCGTCGGTGCTCTTCGGCGCCGCCCACCTGACGACGGCCCACACGCTGACCTGGGCGCTGTTCCTACTGTCGCAGCACCCGCGCGTCGCCGCGGAACTCGTGCGCGAGTTCCACAGCACCCTGAGCGATGCGTCTCCCTCTTTCGAACAGGTCGAACAATTGCCGCTGCTCGGCCGAGTTTTGAAAGAGAGCATGCGGGTGCTCTCGGCGTCGGCGTATTCGCAGCGGATCACCTCCGAGCCGGTCCGATTGGGGCCGCTGGATTTGGCGAAGGGCACGATCGTCATATTCAGCCCGCTGATCTCGCATCGGCTGCCGGAGGTGTTCGACCGGCCCGAACGCTTCCTGCCGCAGCGCTGGGAGACGCTGACCCCGGCCCCATATTCGTACATCCCGTTCGCTTCGGGGCCGCGCTTGTGCATCGGCTCGGCCTTGGCGATGATGACCCTGAAGACGACCCTGCCGACGATCCTCCAGCGCTTCCGGCTGAGCGTCGTCCCCGATTCGGTGATCGACGCCCGGGTGATCGCCACGATGCTGGCGCCGACCACGGGGATGCCGATGCAGATCGGCGCGGCCACGTCGCACTTCACCGCCCCGCCGGTGACGGGGACCGTGCACGAATTGGTCGATCTCCGCAGCGGCGAAGAAGAAATGCAGTCGTCGCGGCAGGCGGCGTGAAGACTCTTCCTGTTCCCCCTCACCGTTTCGGAGAGGGGGCTAGTGGTGCATTGCAGCTGAATCGATTTGTTAGCCGGACGCGCCAGCGACGGAGTGGTGAAGCTCGGTGTCCCTCGCATTCCACCTCCC
>JAYTBD010000436.1:0-10218 GCA_043737155.1 Fimbriiglobus sp.
GCTCGGCATCGGCGCGTTCATCAACCTGATGACCACGATCCCCGCGCTGCTGCTGTTCCTCCAAGCGGGCCTGCTCTACGACTGGCAATCGTACTACGTCGACAACTTCTTGCTGCTGCTCGGCATCCTCGGCTACGGGCTGGTGCTGACGGTCGTGCTCAGCCTGCTGCTGGTGGCGACCTCCGTCTGGGTCCGGCGGACGGTGCCGCTCATCATGATCTGGAGCGGGCTGTTCGTGCTGTGCAATCGGGTCGCCAACTTCCTCGTCGACGCGCAGAACCTCAGCCCCCTTTGGCGGCTCATCGATCTCTGGAACAACCTGTATCTCATCGGACTTTGGCTCATGCGGGCCGACTTCGACACCTACAAACCGGGCGGCAACCCCGAGCCGTGGCAAGCGGCCATCGTGGTGACGGCGCTCTGCCTCGTCTGCCTGCTCTACTTGCGCAAGCGCATCCAAGCCATCGAAATCGTGAGCTGAGTCATGGCTTCGCCGACGCTGATCCACCCCGCTCCGCCGCTGTTGCTCTTGGAGCAAGTCTCGAAGTGGTACGGCCCCGTTCTCAGCTTGAACCAAGTGACGCTCGAACTGAACGCCGGGATCACCGGGTTGGTCGGGCCGAACGGCTCGGGCAAATCGACGCTCATCAAACTGGCGACCGGACTCATCCAACCCTCCCTCGGCCGGGTCACGGTGCGCGGCCGCGATGCGTCCGATTGGCGCGCCCGACACGCCATCGGCTACTGCCCCGACCACGACGCCTTCTACGAAGAGATGAGCGGCCGGGAGTTCGTGCGGGCCATGGCCAAGCTCAACGGATTCAACCCCGCCGCGGTTTCGGATCGCAGCGAAGCGGTGTTGAATCAAGTCGGCATGGGCGAACGCGCCGACCGCAAACTGCGCGGCTATTCGAAGGGGATGCGCCAGCGCATCAAACTCGCCCAAGCGCTGCTGCACGATCCCGAGTTGCTGATCCTCGATGAGCCGCTATCGGGCATCGACCCGCTCGGCCGGCAGGAGATGCTCGACCTTTTCAACAAACTCGCGTCGCAGGGCAAGTGCCTGTTGATCTCGAGTCACGAACTCCAAGAATTGGAGAAACTGACGAGCCACGTGGCGATCCTGTCGCGCGGTCGCATCGCCGCGGTCGGCACGCTGCAGCAGATCCGCGACCTGCTCGACGATTATCCGATGTCGGTTCGGGTGGTCCTCAATCAACCGCGCGAATTGGCGAGGCACTTGCTCGACGTGGAAGGAGTTCTCGGCTTCGATTTCGACGAGAGCGGCCGGGGAATCACGATCCGCGCGCGCAACCCGGAGCGGTTCTTCGTGGGCTTCCAGAAACTGGTGCTGGATCGGTGTATCGAAGTGCAAGAAATGGAGCCGCTCGACGATTCCGCCCATGCGATTCTCGGATATCTTCTGGGTGGCTCAGGGAAGACGTGAGCACTCCCGACTGATCGCTGACCGCTGGTCTATCGAACGTTCATGCGAAACGGCGATCAGTTGTCAGCAATCGGCTATCAGCCAGCAACTATTTCACTTTCACCGCCCCGACGACGACCGTATCGATGCCCGGCCACTTCCGCACCGCGTCGGCGTAGTCCCACGCGTCGGACAGCGTCCGCGCCCGGCCGTGGATGGTGGCGGTGGATCCGGACACTTTCGCGGTCAACCCGGCGAAGCGCGGATCCTCTCGCGACTCCGGGTTGGTCGGTACGCCCGGCGGCGGGATGGTCGTGTACGGTAGCGGGGCGGCGCCGGGTGCCGACGGCCGACTCGACGACACGACCGGATCGAGGAACAGTCCGCCCGGCACAGGGCGGCGGACGACGGTGTTTCCCGCGACAGGCTCCTTCCGCGGCGGCGGGGGTGGCTGTGTTTGGATCGGGATCGCCAACGGCGGCAGGGTGGTCGACACGGGCGGCGGAAGCGGTACCAGCAACTCCTGCGGCACCGGCTTCGACCCATCCAATTGCTCGGCGACTTTGCGGGCGAACGGATCGTCCCGGGCGTCGGTGCCGGCGATCCAGCCGGACACCTTGACGCCCCGGATGTTTTCGACCCCCAACGCCACGGAGCGGATCCGGGGCAATAGGTCTTCACTCGGCACGGCACCGCCGATGACGGCGAAGCCGTCGACGACGTTGACGAGCAAGTTCAGGTCGTGGGCCTTCAGCTTCGGATCCTCCAAGAGCGCGGCCTGCACCTTGAGCGCCAACCGGTCGTCCGACGAGCGCTCGTGCGGCACCGGAGCTTGGCCCGCGGCGCCCGGCGCGACCAGTCCGAAGGCCAGACCGGCGGCGACGAGCGACTTGAGCCAATTCCGGCGAATCGCGAACTTCGCCTGAACTATCGGGTGCGGAACGGGTGCCACGGGCATCGGAAGCCCTCCGAGCAGGTTCCGCAGCACGCGGATATTGCGTGCGAGCGTCACCCTCCGTGATATCTTCCCTCACATCGCGGGTCGGCCAAGCCGGAGTTGCAAAATTTACAAAAGAGACGCCGTCGAAATGAATGAAAACGCGGCGCAGCGAAGCGGGTCGGGCGGGGCAAACCTTGACGATTGGGCAAACCGTTCCGTACCGGCCGTTCAGCGTGTGTGAAACACGTCGCCGCGTCGGTGGCGGCTCAGAGGTCCGGCGCGACTTGTTCAATTCGGGTGACGGAATTCGACTTCCGCCTGTATCACGCCCCGCAGTAGTCTATAATCTCAAGGGGGTTGAGGCGGTCGCTCACACCTGCACCATCTCTCATTTGCGACCCGGAACATAATTTTCGCACCGACCCCTTCGCATCCGGGTACTCTTTCGCCATGGCTGCACCAGCGTCGACCACGGAATTGCTCGAATTCGTCCGAAAAAGCGGCGTCGCGACCGCGGAGGTCCTCGACCGCTTCGCGGCTGAGCACGGCGACTTTCCCGCGGACCCGACCAAAGCGGCGGCGCTCTTGGTCCAAAAGAAAATCCTCACGGCGTTCCAAGCGAAGCTGCTGCTCGTCGGCCGGTACAAAGGGTTCCGCCTCGGGGCGTACCTCCTCCGCGATCAACTCGGGAAGGGCGGCATGGGCGCGGTCTATTTGGCCGTCCACGACACCCTCCGCCGCAAGGCCGCGATCAAAGTCCTTCCGCCGGGCGGGAACAAACTCTCCGTGGAGCGCTTCCTCCGGGAAGCCCGCGCGGCCGCGGCCCTCGACCACCCGAACATCGTCCGCACCCACGACGTCGGCCGCGACGGCGAGGTCCACTTCCTCGTCATGGAGTACGTCGAGGGCCAGACGCTCGACCGCCTCATCGTGGCGGGCGGCCCGTTGCCGACGCAGCGCGCTGTGGAGTACATCGCCCAAGCGGCGACCGGCTTACAGCACGCTTACGAGCAGGGGTTCATCCACCGCGACATCAAGCCGAGCAATTTGATCCTGAGCAAAGACGGCACGGTGAAGATCCTCGACATGGGCTTGGCCCGCTCGTTCGAAAAAGACGACCAGCTCACGGCCCTGCTCGACCACGACGCGGTCGTCGGGACCGCGGACTACATCTCGCCCGAGCAGGCGATGAACGACCCGAAAGTCGATATCCGCACCGACATCTACAGCCTCGGGGCCACGTTCTTCTCCATCCTGACCGGCCGGCCCCCGTTCGACGGTCCCACGGCCAGCAAGTTGATCCAACACCAGATGAAAGAGCCGCCGTCGCTCAGCAAACTGGATAAGACGATCCCCAAGGCGCTGGCGCTGGTCGTCGCCAAGATGATGATGAAGAAGCCGGGGGACCGCTACCAAACCCCGGCCGATGTGATCGTCGCGCTGCACCAGTGGCTGTCGGATACACCCTCCCTCCTCGCGGGGCTTTCCCAGACCCAAGCGGCCGGTACCGGCAAACTCAGCTCGCAGAACCTGTACTTGGGCGAAGGTCGCCAGCCGGCCCGGAAGAAACCGAACTGGATCTGGGCGGTGGCCGGGGGCCTTGCGGCCCTACTGCTGCTGACCGCCGGCGTAGCCCTCGCGGTCATGCTCGGCGGGAAGCCGGAGAAGGACCAAACCAAAACGACCGATGCGGCGACCCGACCCACAACCGCCGCGACCACCCGCACCAATCCCGCGGCCGGGCGCGAGTTGTATGCGTTCTCGGCGGGCAGCCTCGACCCGTTCCGCGCGGTGTTGGAAGTCGGGCGACCCATCGAGGGCGAACTCGTCAAGTTCCCCAAAGGCTTCGGGCTGGTATCGTGGAAAGAAGGCTCGCGCGGGCAATTCGTAGCCGGAGATTACAAAGGCCGGCGGGTGCTCGCGCTCGCCAATCTCGGCGCCGACCCCGACCTCAACTCGGCGCAGCTCGGCTTCCAGTTGGAAACGGACCTCGGCGTCCCATTGGAAGCGAACGGGAAGTACGTCATCGCGGTCGAATACGCCACCAAAGGTTACGGCAACGGCGCCCTTTGCCTCCAGACGCTCGACTATAAAAATCTCGGCCGCGAACCGTTGCCCGTCACGGACGGGGAGTGGAAGACGGTATCGCTCCCGTTCGAACGCCGGCCCGAGACCCCGGTGCGGATCACCGTCGATTCGTACGCCACCGGCGCCGAGAACGGCTTGGTCTTCGCCAAGCTCACCGTGCGGAGCGCCGAGGGTAACCCGGCGCCGGTCCCGGTTTCGCCGCGCGGGGTCTCGCTGAGCAAGCTCGATTGGGCCGGCGCCGAGCCGGTGACCATCCGCAATCGAATGACGAACGACAAGGACAACCCGAAGGTCAAAATCACCGCGCCGATCAGCATCGAAGGGGACGGGAAGTTCCCCGCGGGCTGGGACCTCCGGCCGTGGAGCCCCGACACCCTCGCCGAGGCCGCGATCGATCGATCGCAGGGGAGTTGGGCCGTGGGCATCCGCAACGCGGAAGGCCCCCCGTCGACGATGCTGTTCACCCCGGCGTTCGCGAGCGAGACCGGCTTTTGCCGCCTGCGCTGCGAACTGCTGTACAGCGGCCGCAAGAACGGCGCTGTGATTCGCATCTTCCCGCAGAACGACAAGGCCCGCGACGTCCTGAGGATTCAGCCGCAGGCGGAGTGGCAATCGATCAACGTCCTCGTCGATTGCCGGACGAGCGGCCGGGCGATGTTCGAGTTCCACAACGGCGCGGACGCGGACGAAGTGCTCTGGATCCGCTCGTACGAAGTCTTCTCCGCGGAGCCGGGGGAGAAGTGAGTCGGCCATCCCGTTAGCCCGACGCGCAAGCGATGGAGTCAAGACCCTCGCTCGCGCGTCGGGCTAACTCAATCCCGGCCGCGCAGTTTCGCGAGTAATCGCAAAATCTCCAAATACATCCACACGAGCGTGACCAGCAGGCCGAAGCCCGCGTACCACTCCATGTACTTCGGCGCCGCCCGGCGGACGCCCTGTTCGATGAAGTCGAAATCGATGATCAAGTTCAGGGCCGCGATCACGACGACGACCAGCGAGAAGCCGATGCCGATCAACCCGGACTCGTGGATATACGGGATCCCCGCGCCGAAGAAGGATGCGATGAACCCGATCAAGTAGACGATCGCGATGGCCGCGGTCGCGGCGAAGACGCCGGTCTTGAACTTCTCGGTCGCGCGGACGAGGCCGGTGCCGTAGAGGAACAGCATCGCCGTCAGCGTGCCGACGCTGAGAGCGAGCGCTTGGAACGCGATACCGGGGTACCGGGCTTCGTAAATCGTCGAAATCGTACCGAGCACCAACCCTTCGAAGGCGGCGTACACCGGCGCCGTGAACGGCGAGATCTTGGGGAAGAAGATCGTGGCGAGGGCGGTGACGAGGCCGCCGAGCGATCCGGCGATCAGCAGCCCGTAGTCCGGCCCCGTCTGACCGTGTCGGGTCCGGATCCACGCATATCCCGCCGTCACCGAGAGAATGACGACGAGGACCGCCGTCTTCAGCACGGCCCCCGAAACCGTCATCGCGGTCGGGCGTATGCCGGAGAGGTGCGGGTTGATCCGGTCGTAAATCGCGTCGTTCAACGCGGGGTTGGCGGTGGCCATCTGACTGAGCTCCGAGTCCGGGAATATCCCATTTTACGCCGGTGGTGTAATGCGGACAAAAAAAGGGGTGCGGAGTCCGGAGAGAGTGCCACAAAAAGGTACGAGAAGGCACAAGAATAGGAAGACGAGGGCAACGAGTCCGGGAGTTTCTTTCCCGCACCCGCCGTCGCGATGTCCCCGCCCCGACTATCTCCGATCGTCGAGTCTCACTTCCCGAACAACTTGGGCATGTCCTTGACCACCGAACGGATGGCGTCGTCGGTGAGTTCGTCGGCGCGGAAGGCGAAGTTGGCGACCACTTTCTTCTTGACGAACAGCAGCACGGTCACGTCCGCGTCGGCGGCGAGCTTGTAGGCGGGCGGGCCGTCCACGTCTTCCATCGCGCCGACGGGAACGTTCTTGATGGCCGAGGCCTTCGACCACTTCGCGAGCGCATCGAGATCGGCCTTGGCCGCGAGTTGCGTCACCCAGACTTTGAACCCGGCGTCTTTCCGTTTCAGCACCTCGGCGTCGAGCTCCAACGCGAGTTTGGCCAACTGCGGCGAGAGCGTGCGGGCGAAGATCACGGCTGTGGGTTTGTCGTCTTGCTCGCAAATGTAGCAAGTCTGCTGACCGCGCTGCGGCCCCGTCGCCACGAGGAAACTGTACGGGCCGGGCCGTTGCCCGGCGGGCACCCCCGAGACGCACGGATCGGCGGCGCCGACGAACGCGGGGAACAGGAGCAATGCGGCGATGCGGAGCATGGTGTTGGACCCGGGTGGTAAGCGATCACTCCGCGAGGAGTTCATCCAATGTCACGGGGCAGACTTCGGGGAACGTCTCCGGCGGCAAGCCGGTTTCGTTCGCCGCATCTTTCATCGCCTTCGAATAAACGGCGTCGAAGATCTCGACCGCGTGGTTGTACAGAACGCGGCTCGTGCCCAAGTCGTCTTGCAACTCGGATCGTTGGATGTCGATCGTCACGACCCAGCTTCCCGTTCGTTTATCGGGCTGATAGTTCCACTTCAACCAATGCGCCAACAGCAATCGGAGGCGGCTTTTTACCTCTTTGCGTTCTCGGTTTGCCATGGATTCGAGCAACTCCTTCAAGTTGACGAAATCAACTTCTTCGGTTCGCCCGAATTCGATGAGTTCGATCATGGCGCCGTACCACGCGACTTCGTCGCGCTCGTACAACTCGGACAGCGCCGGAGCTTGCTTCGTCGCAGTGTTCATAGCACCCCTCAATTCGGTTTGCTCACGGAACTGGCCACCGGGATCGTCGGCAGCTTCAGCGCCCGTTTGCCTATGTCCGCTTTCAGCGCCTCGAAATCCTTCGGCTCGGCTCTCGCCCACGATTTGCTCGCCACCTTCAAATAGCGGTAGGCTTCTTCCGTTCGGCCCAAGCGTTCGCACAGCGCCCACAGCCCGAGCGCGCCGCGCACACTCCCGGCATCGTGGGCCAGCGCTTCTTGGAAGGCTTCCTCGGCTTCGCTCGCCGAGCCGCCTTCGAGGGCCGCGATGCCCCACGACTCCATGTAATAGGCTCCGCCGCCCCACGCGTGATGGCCGAAGTCGTCCTTCGTCTTTTCGATGATCCGTTTGAAGAGCTTGCATCCCGCTTCGACTTGCCCCGTCTGACAGAGCAGTCGCCCCTGCACTTCCCAACTGCGATACTCGTTGCGGCCCGCCGTACGTTTGGTGCCCGCGTCGCGGAGGATGTCCACTTCGGCTTGGGCCTTCTTTGCGTCGCCCCGTTCCAGCGCTACGATCGCAGCATGGTAGGCGGCGCCGGGTTTGTCCTGTTTCCGCATCGCGTCGATCGCTTTGGTCGCTTCGGCCCAATCCTTCTGCGCGACCGCCAAGCGGAACCACTCCGTCTTGAAGCTGTAACCGTAACCCTTGGCCTCGGCTTGGAGCTTCTTCAATTCCGCGAAGCGACCGTCGTGAAGGAGGCTCTTCGTCAGGATGTCCATGTGGTGCATGAATTGGTGGTCTTCCCCCGGCTTCACGCCTTGGTGCTTGTGGTAGGCCTTCTGCAACTCGACCGCTTTGGAACTCCAGTCGGAGGTCTGTTGCCACTTGCCGATGCGGGTGCCCAAGTGGGCCTGCATGTGGAAAGCGTGCGGGATCCCCGGCGACGATTCGATGTACTTCTCGGCGTATGGCCAGCCGAGCGCCGGCCGGCGGATGTTCTCGTAGAAGTGGACGAACTCGTGATTCGCCCCCGGGTGGAGCGGGTTCACCTTCAATAGCATCTTGTAGAAGGGCGCCGCGGCGTATTGCCCCTCCGCGATTTGGGCGCGGGCGAACCAGCCTTCCTCATCGTCGTCGTAGAGCGTCAGCAGTTCGTCGAGCGTCGCGGTCGCCTTCTTCTTCCGTTCGTCCGGGCCGATGTTCGGCAGCATCCCTTTTTCTTGCAGCTTCGCCGTGATCAACAGTTGTTCGCGGTGGCTCGCTTTCGAAAGCAGCGCCTTGGCTTGTTCGATGCTGAAGTCGCGCGGCGACTTGGCGAAGCGATCCGGAATCTTGCTAGCCGCACCGGCGATGGCGCCGAATCCCGCCGGGGATGGTGTCTTGCTTCCGCCGCCCCATTTTTCGAGGGACCGGTGCAGCCCGAGCCAAGCGATGGCGCACTCGGGGTCGTGCTTCAACGCCGTTTCAAACGAGCGCGCCGCTTCGATCCAGACGTACGAGTAGTAGAAGCCGAAGGCTTGATCGCAGAACCTCTGGCACTGCGGCGATGTCGTACTAATCGGGTATTTATATTGGCAGAGATTCTCGAAATGCTTGCTCGGCGACAAGCCGGTGAGTGCCATCGGCGGATCGGGCAACGCACGCGGCGCCGGGGCGAGTTCGCTAGCGGAAGCACTTCCACAACAGGCGAGGGCCAGAACCCAACAGCGGTGCAACATCGACGTGCCCTTCGGAGAAGGTCGTTCGGCGGATGGATAAAGTTTACCTCACGGCTGAGGATTTGGAAAGTGATCGATGCGAGATAACGAGGAAATTGAAATTCGAATCTCGAAATCCGAAACAAATCCGAAATATGAAGCACCAAAAACGCGACGCTCGGATCTTCTCTCAGTCCGCTTTCTTATTTTCTGCCGATTCGGATCTCGAGCTTGTTTCGGATTTCGAGATTCGGATTTCGGATTTTCGTAGATCCGTGTCATCCGTGTTCCTCTTTATCCTGCTTCGGCAACTCCGCCCGCATGCGCAGGTAGGCGATGTAGCAGACCAACCCCAAGCCCCATTCGATGAGCCGGAGCGACAACCGCGCCGCAATCCCTTCCGTCGGCCCGCGGCCGATCAACTCGTACAGCCCGCCGAAGCTGAGTTCCGAGAAGCCCAACCCGCCCGGCAGCGGCACCAACGCTTGGAAGATATAGCCGATCGGCAGAATCACAAAATGCTCGGGCAGCGTGGCCACGAAACCGGGATCGCGCGGGGGGAAGATGCGGGCCGCGAAATCGAACGAGAGCATCATCAGCGTGTGCGCAAACGCCGAGATGACCACCCCCAGCAGCACGGTGCGCGGGCGCTGGCCGTACTGCACCGCCGTGAACCAGAGTTCCGACAGAACCGGGCCGAAGCGCCGGACCTTCGATAGCCGCTCGGCGAAGCGCTGTCGTCGCCTCGGCGGCAGCAGCGCGATGACGATGTACGACAGCGCCCCGATCCCCGCGAGCACGGCGCAGACTTGGATAATCACGCGCAGTGGCGCGCCTTTTTCCGGGTCGTTGATATTGGGATCGCCCGCCATCCAGAAGCCCCCGCCGACGGCGGCGCCGAACAACAGCAGCCCGAAGAGGCCGAGCATCCGGTCGGCGACGACGGTGGCCACGGCCGCGGCCTTGCGCTGCGGCGAGTCCTTGGCGATGACGTAAGCTTTGACGAAGTCGCCGCCGATGGAGCCGGGCAGGAACGTGTTGTAGAAGGTGCCGACCATGCCCAAACGGAAAGCATCGCGGAGGCGGAACGGGAGATCGACCGCCCGTACCAGCATCCACCAGCGGACGTACTGGCTCACGATGATGCCGACGTAAAGCACCGTCGCCAGCGCGACGTTGACGACGTCCATTTCGCCGAACTTGAGTTCCTTGAGCCCGCCCCAGTTGAGGTAAATGACGAGGCCGAGCAGGATGATCGCCGCGAGGTACTTGATGGCGCTCTTGATGATCGACGACCGGGACGAACTCACGCCGCTTCTCCGCACGATG
>JAYTBD010000437.1:0-4277 GCA_043737155.1 Fimbriiglobus sp.
ACCACCCCTTTCCATTCCCCGATGTCAGGGAACCCATGCTCCGCTCGCTGATGCTTCTCACCTTCGGATTCGCCCTCCTCGGCTGCGGCAAGTCCGACGGACCGCCCGCGCCGACGGAACCGGTGGCGACGCCGGGTCCTGAAGTGATACCCTCCCCGAGTGGGGCCAAACATGAAATGGACCCCGCCAAACACGTTTTCACCGCGGTACCTGCGACCGGATCGCTCGGCGGCAAAGTTTTCACCCCGGACCGCGTGACGATCGAAGGCAAGGCGCTCACGTTCCGCCAAGGCGCCGATTTCTTCGCGGATCGGCAGATCATCCTGTTCTTCGCCGACTACAAGCCGAGCGATGCCGTGAAAGCGAGGGTAGATCCGTCCAAAAAAATGCGGGCGGGAGACGTCCCGAGCCTGCATGTCTCTCGGAAGCACGACAAAGGATTGCCCGAGACCGAGTTCGTCAACGACGGCTACGCTCTCACCCTCGATTTGGCCCCGCGGAAGGACGGCAAGATCGCGGGGAGCATCTACCTCAGCTTGCCGGGCGCCGACGCGAGTTTTCTGGCGGGCACCTTTGACGCCGCCTACGAGCGCGAGTTGAACGACCCACCGGAACCGAACGAGCGACCGTACATCGCGGGTCGGATCACCCATTCGGGCAAGCCGAACCAATCGCTGCAGTTCCGCTACGCCGCACTGCCGACGGCGGGGGGCGATCCGATCTCGGACATGGTCGGGAGCCGATTGAGCGCGGATGGCATCTCCGCTTTGCGGTCGACGACCAACGCCCCGCGCGTCGCCAGCTTGCGGCCGGGGAAAACGGGCGAAGAATACGATTGCGCCCATCTGCCGCCGGGGAAGTACTTCCTCGTCGCCCGGCTCGACGACGGCCCCGCCGCGTGGAAGCTCGTCGATGTCGTCGCCGACTCGACAATCGACGCCCCTCTCACAATCCCCGCCGGACCGGGCGGCAGTTTGGATGTGACCGTGCCGGGGAAGGCGGGCGGGCAAGTGCAGGTCATCCCCGCCGGATTGAAACTCGACGACCCGACGGGCACTTTCACGACATCCATCAGCGGGGCACTCGACGCTTACGGGAATGTCGCCGACGGCAAAGCGAGCGTCAAGAATCTGGCGCCGGGCCAATACGATGTTTCGCTGCGGACGGGGACGGCGGTCTACCGCGCCGAAGTGACAATCGAATCGGGCAAGAACGCGAAGGCGGAATTGAAGTGATCGCGCTGGCGTGCCCGCATTGCCGACGGTCGCTGTCGATCCCGGACGGCGCGGCGACGATGCCGGTGGTGTGCACCGGCTGCAATGACTTCTTTGCGGCGGGCATACCCATCGCCGAACCGGGGGCGGAGTGGTCGGACGCTCCTCCCATGCCTACAAGGAAGTCCGAGTCGCTGCCGTTGCCACTGCGGTTCCAAAAACAGCGGCGAATTGGCTCGCGCGGGATCGGTCTGTTCCCGGTCATGGCGCTACTATTCGCACTGTTCGTCCCCTTCGGCATCGGCGCGGTTTTGATCACCGCACAGATCCAGCGACCGCAGGCGACCCCAACGACCGCGACCGGAGAAGAACTCGAAGCCATCGACCCGATGCGAGCCGGGGAGCGGAAACCCGGCGGCGCTCCGCCGTTTGTCGAGTATAAATCCTTGACGGAAGATCCCGCGCGGCTCCAGAATTCGAATCTGGAAACCGGCCTGCCGCCGCCGAAAGCGGAACCGGCTCCGCCGCTGTTCCGCGGGGCGAAGCCGAATCCGAAGCCGCGCCCCGAAGATCGCGCCTCGACCCCCAAGCCGCCTCCCCCATAGCCGAGTGTGCCCGTGAGTCTGCCCGAGTTGCGCTGCCTGCTATGCGACCGCGCGTTGCTGGACGAAACCACCGCCCTGCCGTCCGAACGCTGTCGACAGTGCGGCAAGCTGATGAAATTGGAAGAGCCGGCCGTGGGCCCCGTCATCCCTCCCGGGGAGCAAGCCGGATTCACGCCGGGCGAGGGTTCGCTGCTGACGACCTTCGACGAACTCCCCGAGGCGGTGCCGGTGGTTCAGCCCCGCAGCGCCGCGCCGATTCCGGAAGCCGAAGCGGACGTTCCCATCGTCCAACCCCGCGCCGCTCCCGTGGTTCTGCCGGTGGCGGCGAAGCCGAGGTGGGTGCCGCCGATCCAATCGCATCCGCCGGTGCCGCCTCACGAAGACCAGATCGAGCGGCCGAAGCCGAAGTTCGGCTGCGCCCTACTCGTCGTACTCGTGTTCATGTTGATGGGCATCGTCGCCGTGACATTCATCATTTACGCGATCGCCCGCGGGTTGCGGAAGACGCCGAAGTCGGAACCGACGCCGACGAAATTGGTCACCGAGGCGGCGCCGGTGAAACCGACCTCGGACAAACCCAAACCGCGCGATCCGGAGTTGATCCCGGTGCCCGTCAGCACGCTCTGGATTCCTCCGCGTGGCACCTTCCCTTTGGGCATCGCGACCGCCGCGACCACCGCCGAAGCCCCGTTGCCCGGTGTCGCTACCCACGGGGTGCTGGCGGGGAACGGCCGCTTCATTCTATTCCCGACGCCATCGGCGCAGATGATCGCCGTCTTCGATGTGACCGGCGCGAAGCTGGTCGGCTATCTGCCGATGCCCGACCGCGACTCACTGGTCGCGGGCACGGCCAATCACGCGGTCGTTCTCTCTCCGGCGGGTCAATCCGTCAGCCGCTTCGACTTGGGCACGTTGAAGCACGAACGCACCGAACTCTTCGGCGATAAGTATGGCAAACCGCTTGCGCTCGCGGCCGGGCACTCGGCGCGCGGGCCGATTTATCTGCTCGCCTCCAAGAAGCGCGAGCCGCAGTTACACTTGCTGAACCCGGAGACGCTGCTGGCGACCGAATGGACGCCCGAGTCCGGTCCCGGCAAGAAGCCCAACGGCGTTTTCACCGCCGCGCTACCTGCCGACCGCGCCTATCTCCGTGCGTCGGCCAGTGGGCGTGTCGTGATCGGCGGGGCCGCCATCGGCAAACAGAATTACCGGGCCGACCGCTTCGAATTATTCGGCGCCAATCCGGTGCTCGGGCCGACGGCCATTTCCATCGGCAACCCCGCGTTCCCCACGGCCGACGGGGGACTCACGGCCTTCGATACCGATCCCAAGACCACGCGATTCCCCTTCGCCGAAGGCAACGGCTTCTTCGAGATCGCCGATAAAGGCGGGAGCAAAGTACTCGCCATGACCTTTGTCGGCGAAGGGCACGTCCAGCGCGCCGAGGTCAAGGGGATCGCGGACTTCACCGACGACGCCGGGCCGGAGCGGGACCGCCGGGCGTTTTTCGTGCCGTCCGCGCAGGCGTTCGTCCACCTCGGCGCCGACGGGAAGACGATCCGCTGGCGGCGAGTGAAGCTCAGCGAGGAACTGCCGAAGCTGACGCAGGACTACTTCGTGATCAGCAGCACGCCCCCGGCCACGGCGGTCCGCGGCGAGACGTTCGAGTACGAACCGCGAATCCTCGGCAACTCCGGCGAACCGGTCCTGCGCCTCGACGTGCAGCCGCCGGGCATGACCATCGAAGGCAAGAAGATCGTCTGGAACGTGCCGGACAGCGCGGCCGAGGGGGATGTGATGATCGAGTTCGCCGTCGAATCCAAACTCAAACCGAAGGTCGCGGCGAAACAGCGATTCACGTTGCAAGTCGCGGCGACCGCTCCGCCCGCCGCGAAGAGTCTGTTCGCCCCCAACGGGATTGCGGAACTGGCTCTCCGACATGAAAAAGCTGGCAAACCCGATGACCCATTGAAGTTCACCGCGGAGCCGGAGCTCACCGCCAAGCGCGGGCAGACCTACCGCGCGAAACTGCCGTTGAGCACCCCGGAAGATGTCGCCGTCCACATCCGCGCGGCCCCGGTCGGCTTCCAATGGAGCGGCGGCGATCTCGTGTGGAACGTCCCCGCCGATGCGCCGCTCGAATCGGCGCCGGTCGTCGTGACCGCCCAAACCGCTTCGGGCAAACAGATCTCGCTCGGGTATTTGCTCGACGTTCAAGACTGAAGTGCTGCCATCGGTCGTGATCGGTTCGCGTCCGCAGGATCCAAGGCGTGAAGGCACCGGTCTTCCGAGATCAGTCGCGCCGGTTGCCGAGCCGGGTCGCGTGAGCGCCCGGAGTTCGGGAATCTCCGGGCGCTCACCAGTACTTGCTACGGCGGATGCGAAGACCCATGGGGAATTCTAAGTTCATGTGTACCACCACATTGAACAAGGAGTGTTCCCCATAGGCCCGGCTCAT
>JAYTBD010000438.1:0-1648 GCA_043737155.1 Fimbriiglobus sp.
CTGGAACCAGAACGTCTGGATGCCGACCGACCGCTTGCCCACCTCCGAGTTCCAGACGAAGAAGCCGGGGGCGAACGCCTCCCCGTCGATCTCCGCCCAACCTGCCGGGTCGATCAGGAACGCGAACAGGTCCTGCTCCCCGCAGTAGAGACCCGTCGCGCCGTTGAACCCGGCCTGGGGCGGCGTGAAGTCGGTCGCGTACTCCTTCAGCATGCCGACCAAGTCGGCGTTGTGCAGCCGCGTGTACGCCGTCCCGTGGACCGAGCGGATGCCCTCGCCGCGAGTGAGCAGCTGGAGCGGTTTGTTGCCTTGGGGCAGCGTCTCGCGGAACGCCCGTGCCGCCGTGTCCGGGCTGAGCCGGTTGACCGTGTCCTTGCCGACGCGGGCCAGTCCGCACAGTTGCCCGAAGCTCCAGTCGTTGAGCGTGAACGGTTCGTCGTTGCCAGCGCGCAGGCGAAACCGTCCGTCGGGGGTGGCCTCGGGTACCAGCGCCGACGGCGGCACCCAAGTTTCGGCCGACTCGTCCTTCTCTCGCCGGCAGTGGGCGAGCAGGGCGTCGAGCGACGGGAACCGTTCGTCCGGCGCGCGCCGGAATAGTTCCCCGCTCGCGCGGGTGAGATGTTGCTTGGTCATGGGCGAATCCTCGGAAGGGAACAGGGAACAGGGGGTTGAGAAACCTAACCGTGTTGCACCACCGGCCTCTCGACCGATCGTGCGGGGCGGTCGGTCGTGAAGTCGGGGAATTCGTCTACCGGACGGGCGATGGAAAAAGGGCGTAGGAATCGACCGCCCAAGTAGCACGATTCCGATGGGACTTTCAAGTGGCCCGCCCGAAGCGAGACCGGGGCAAACCGCGACGAAGAGGGCGGTGAGGCACGAGGTGTCAAACCCCTCCGACTCACTCCGGTTCAGGCTGACGAGGGACACACGCCCGCCCAGGCAGCCGCACGCGAGGAGCCATCGCCATCGGCCGTCATCGGGGCGCGGGGCTTGTGAACCCCGATGACGACCGACGGCGACGGCTGGCGACTCCTTCACCCATCCCGTGCCGAATTTGATTCCGGATCGGAATTCGTGGTAGTTCCCGCGGCAATTCACTCCTGCTCTCTCCGACTCCGCCAACCGGTAGACGCTTCTAACGCCGACTCCGCGAGCCCCTCGCGCGCGGAGACCGGTGGTGCATTCCGGTTTTCCGATTCCCAATCCCTTTTCTCTCGGAGGCGTCGCCATGACCGCGACAACGACCAACCTGGGCGAACTCATCGCCCGACTGAAGCGCGGCGAGATCGCATCGCTGATCGCAAACGACACGTGGGCACGGATGATCGCCCGGACGACGGTGCCCGGCCGCGTGTGCGAAGTGGCCGGCGCGACCTACGACCACTTCCTCGAAGTACTGCCCCCGCGGTGGATGGGCCACGGGGGCTTCGCCTTCGGCGAAGGGGCGGACTCGCTCCGACTCTTCTGGGCCGCGAATACGGAGCACGGCCGGCAATACTTCTGCCGCCAACTCGATGAGGCCGAGACCCAGCTTTTTTGCCGGCTCGCCCGCATCCCCCCGACCTCGGGCTGAGGGAGGACCTGCCGATGTTTCACGACGACCGAGTCTGGCGCGTCCGCGCCGAAGAGACGCCCGAAGTTGTGGCCT
>JAYTBD010000439.1:0-4277 GCA_043737155.1 Fimbriiglobus sp.
GCGGGCGGGGCGACCGATCCGTCGTTCTGGCGCAAGCACCGCGAAGGCTTCCGCACCCCGTCGGCTTACGCCCAAGTCATCGAGGCGTTGCTGGAACAAGGGGACTACAAAGCGGCGCTCGCGCTGCTCGTCACTTGGTTGAGCGAGTCCGAAATCGTCCCGCTGCAAGATCCGTCCGCGTCGTTCTTCCGCCTCGCATTCGCTTGGCTCCGCGGCGTACTCGCGGCCGAGGAGATCGGTGTCGCCGAGCGCGGTCCGCTGGTCCGGCGCTTCTTCGAGCTGCTCGAAGCGAACGCCGACGACCGCTGGCAAGTGCCCGAGCTGTTCGGCGAATATTCGGACGATGACGACGACTTCGACGATGACGAAGATGGTGAAGAGGACGACGAAGACGATGACGACGACGAGGGCGAGACATTCGAGTCGGCGTACGAGGGGATGACCTACCAGGACTCTACGGACGATGGCAACGAAAGTTCGCTCGCGGACGACGACCCCGCGGGGTATGCGGAAGGGGATTTCTCCCTCGATGGCGATGTCGAACCCGCCACGGAACGACTGCGGTTCTTGGCGACCGTGGCCCGGCTCTGGCAACTCGCGGCGAAGCCGGAACTGTTCCCGCGCTCGGACACCGATGCGGCGGCGCTCGTTTCCGAATGGGTCCGCATGGCCCGCGAAAACTTCAGCCGGTTGGTGCGACTCGCGCAGTTGATCTCCGAAGTCGAGATCCCCGAGCCGCTCGGTGGCGTCGAGAGCTTGACCGAATTCGACCGCCGCCGCGGGGTCAAAGGGCAGTTGATCGAAGCCTCGGTGCAGACCGCCGTCGAGACCGCCGCGGCGGTGCGATCGCTCGCCGCGATCCAGGCGCGCTTGCCGGAGCTACCGAGGGAAGCGCTCGGTCCCACGGCCGACATTCCACCGTGGGAAGCCGTGGCCATTCGGTTGGAGCGTAACGTCGCCAACGGCGATGCCGGGGGCGTACGTCGGTTGCTGCCGATGTTCATCAAGCTGTTCGGCCAAGAGCCGTTGCTCGTCTGCCCGCCTTCGGATGGCGGCACCCCGACGCAAGCGATCCGTGCCCAAATCGCCCAGCAAATGATAGAGTCCCTGCTAACGCGGTTACCGCGATTGGGTCTGTTGAGGGAAACTTACCATCTCACCCGGCTCGCCCGGCAGATGGAGCGGAACGAAGTTCCCGAAGGCCGGCGCGTCAGTTCGTTCGACGTGCTCTTCCGCACGGCGGTGACGGGCACCGTCGAAGCGGTCCTCAGCGCGGCGCGCGATTGGGGCGACGACGCCGGGGAAGACGGCCCGCTCGCCGGTGCTTTGCAGCAAATCAGCGAGTCCTACCAGAAGCTATGGCTCGAGCATTCGCAGACGCTGCGTTTGTCGTCGTTGGAAGTCGTCCTCGACCGCAACGATTGGGACGATCTTCGCGAGTTCATCACGCGCTACGGCAGCGACTTGTTCACCGTGCGTTTCGTCACGCTCAGCAACGTCCGCGGCGTACTGGCACAAGGCGCCGCCGATTGGCTCGAGCGCGAGGCGGTGCAAGGGGACGAGGACAACCGGACCAAATTGCTCGAAGACTGGGACGCGGGCAAGCTCGACAAAACCAAGACGGCGCACCTCTTCGAGATCGTGCTGAACTCGCTCGTCGAACACTACGACGAATACCGCGATTACAACACGACGACGACCCAATCCGACTACGGCGAGAACCTGTATATCCTGCTCGATTTCCTGCGGTTGAAAGCCGGGTATGACCGCTACGCCTGGCGTTTGCGACCGCTGGTGCTCGCGCACGAGGTGCTCTGTAAGCGCGGCTACGACCGCCTCGCCGCGCGGTGGCGCGAGTTCGTCGCCGAGCGGACATCGCGCTTGGCGCAGGAACTCCTCACCGACTTGGGCAAGCGCGAATCGGAGCACGCCATCCGCCTGCGGACGATCCGCGACCGCCTCGAAGAGCGCTTCGTGTTACCGCTGAAAGTGGACCAAGCCGCGGGGCGGGTCGCCCGCGCCGCCATCGCCGCGCGGGACGGACTGCCCGAGGACAACGCCGCATTCGCGGGCTTGCTCGCCGCGATTCAACCGCTCGCCGAATCCCCCGTCGGCGTCGGTTTGGATGTGCCCGTGTGGATCCGCAGATTGGAAGAAGAACTGCGCCGGGTGCGCTTCGTGGAATCTCAAGACGAAGACGGCGAACAGACCGAGGAGTTACCGCAGGAAGATTCCGCCGCACCGCCGCAGGTGCGGTTGGACTTCGACGAGTTCCGGAGACAGATCCGCGATTGGGATGCCCCGCTGGGGCAGTGAGAATAGATGGGCCAACCCATTCATTGACCGGGGCTAGCAAAGCTCGGGGAAGTATCTTCTTACGAGTATTCGCGCCAAGGCGGCGGAGCCGCTGTCATCGTGCCTTTCGGCCAGTGTGAGTGCCGATTTCGCGATATCGACATCCCGCTTCATGTGTTCGACAAATTCCCGCCAATCGGCAAGCTCGCCGCGGTCGAACAGCGATTCGCTCCTCTTCTCCCCCTTATAATTCCTTTGGCACTCCCCAAGGTTCCGTCCATGCCCCCCGCGCACCGGTATCTCACCTCGTTCCAATCGCGGACCGCGATCCACCGCTTCACCGATGTGCTCGTCATCGGGGCCGGGATCGCCGGCTTGCGCGCCGCACTCGAAGTCCCCGCCGATCTCGATGTGCTCGTCATCACTAAGGACCGCCTGACGGAGAGCAACAGCAGCTACGCCCAAGGGGGCATCGCCAGCGTGCTGTCCCCGGAAGACAACTTCAATAATCACGTCGACGACACGATCATCGCCGGCGATGGATTGTGCGATCCCGAAGTTGTCGAGATGGTGGTGCGCGAAGCGCCGGACGAAATCGAGAAGCTCATCGAATGGGGAACGGAATTCGACTTGGAGAACGGCGAACTCGCGCTCACCCGCGAAGGGGGGCACAGCCACCGGCGGATCGTCCACGCCCTCGGCGATTCCACCGGCCACGAGGTCATGCGGGCGATCATCGATAAGGCGAAAGCGGCTCCGAACATCAGCCTGTGGGACGACACTTTCACCATCGACCTGCTCACCGCAGAAGGGAAATGCGTGGGGGCCGTGGCGTGGCGACCGGGCATTGCCCGAGAACTCATCTGGGCGAAACAGGTGATCCTCGCGTCCGGCGGCGTCGGCATGGTCTACCGGGAAACGACCAACCCGCCCGTGGCCACCGGCGATGGCATGGCCGCGGCGTTCCGGGCCGGGGCCGAGTTGCGCGATCTCGAGTTCATGCAGTTCCACCCGACGGTGCTGTACGTCGCCGGGTCGGCGAGGTACTTGATCTCCGAAGCCGTGCGCGGCGAAGGGGCGTATCTGCGCGATCTCCACGGTGAGCGCTTCATGTTGAAGGACGATCCGCGTCACGAACTCGCCCCGCGCGACATCGTGGCCCGGGCGATCTTCCGCACCATGGAACGCACACAGCATCCGAACGTCTACCTCGACCTGTCGCATCTCGATCCTGCGATGGTAAAGCTACGCTTCCCCGGCATTGGCAAAGTCTGCAAAGGCTTCGGTCTCGACATCGCCAAGGACCGCATCCCGGTGCGGCCCGGCGCGCATTACACCATCGGCGGTATCGCGGTGGACAGGGACGGTCGCACGACGCTGCCGAACTTGTGGGCCGCGGGCGAAGTCACCAGCAGCGGGCTGCACGGGGCCAACCGGCTCGCGTCCAACAGCTTGATCGAAGGCTTGGTCTACGGGGCCATCTGCGGTCGCAATGCGGCGAAGGCCGCGCGGGAAATGCCGACGACTCTGCAAGCGATCCCGTTGAATTCCATCACGACCGACGACGCGCCGACGGAACCGCTCGATGTCGCCGACGTGACCAATTCGCTGCGGGCGCTGATGGTCCGCAAGATGGGGATCGTCCGCGATCGCGTGCGGTTGGAGGAAGCCAAGCAAGACGTGGAGTTCTGGTGCCGGTATGTTTTGGCGCGCGAGTTCCGCGACCGCGGCGGTTGGGAACTGCAGAATCTGCTGACGATGGCACGGGAAATGATCGCGGCCGCGATCGCCCGCGAAGAATCGCGCGGCACCCACTTTCGCAGCGACTTCCCGACCCGCGACGATTTACACTGGAAAGGAAAGCACACGACGAGCCTCAGCGCAGGAGCCGGATCATGATTGTCGCACTGCCCTTCCCCGCCACCCTCGCCGACCTGATGAAGGTCGAGGGCAAAGCCGAGCTGATCGGCGGAAGGATCGTG
>JAYTBD010000440.1:0-1648 GCA_043737155.1 Fimbriiglobus sp.
TTGGCCCGCGGCATCGATGGCGTCGCCCACAAAGCCGCGCTCGACGCGGGCGGTCGCACCATCGCCGTGCTCGCCGGCGGGTTGTCGCGCATCTATCCGCCCGAGCACGCCGACCTCGCCGATGCCGTGGCCAAGCAGGGCGCGATCCTCACCGAAACGCCGATGACGGTGCAACCGCAACCGGGGATGTTCCCGGCTCGCAACCGCATCATCAGCGCGCTGAGCCGGGGCATCGTGGTGATCGAAGCGAACGAGCGCAGCGGGGCGCTGATCACGGCGAGCCACGCGGGGGAGCAGGGGCGCGAAGTCTTCGCGCTGCCGGGGAACGTGGACAGCGGTCCGAGCGCGGGCTGCTTGGAGTTGATCCGCAAAGGCGCCCGCATGGTCCGCGATGCGGACGACATCATCGAAGACCTGCGCGGCATCGCCCCGCCGGACATGCCGAAACCGCGCGTCGTTGCCCCGCCGGAGCGGACGCTAGCCGCGGAGCCCATGAGGGAGAAACCGACGGGCTTGGACGATGCCCAGATGCGAATCTGGGACGCGCTGACGGAAGCGAAACACGCCGACGTTCTCGGCCGGGAACTCGGGATCGCTTCGGGCGATTTGACGCGGATGCTGATGATGCTGGAAATGAAGAAAGTGATCCGCCGGTTGCCGGGGAACACGTACGAACGGCGGTGAGGGAAACTGTAGTCATCACGCTCCGCGTGATTCCGGCGGCGTCGAGTCCGCGAGACCCGCCGCCAGCGGGGATCCGGAACGCGGCTCCGCGACTCGGTACACCCCGGCGGCGGGTCTCGCGGACTCGACGCCGCCGGAATCACGCGGAGCGTGATGACTACAGTTTGTGCTCACGCCGATTACGTGGAGTGCAGAAACTCTCCAACTCGCAGACCGGCTTTGTTCGGATTGTCTGCGATGTACTTCCGCAGATACGAAAACTGTTCCTCACTTCGGACCAAATGATCGAAACCGTCCTGCTGCCAGAATCGCCCGCGGCGACCCAACCTACGATTGATTTGAGTCGCGGTGTAATGCTTCCACGATTCGCATTGGGCCAGCATGCCGTCTTCGTCCGCGAATGCCACCAACGCGTGGACGTGGTTAGGCATTACGACGAAGTCCGATAGCAAGTAGCGCTCGCCATCGAAATGGCGCAAGCTGTCGGCGACAATTTCGGCGGGCTCCGGGTTTCGCAACTCGCAAGCACCGTGGCCCGAATCCAGATCGTCGTGCCATCGATTCCAGAATTCTCGGAACAAGTTCCTCGCGAGAATCGGATCGGAGATCCGAAGTTTCTCGTTCCACTGCGGATCCGAGAAGTCGATCCCGGCTCGCGTCAATTTGCGATTGCGGTCCCCGTGCCAGCGATCCAGTACTTGTGCCGGCATCGAATCCCGAGTGCGCCATGTGAGGAAACACACCGTGCCCGCCTGCGACCAATGGGGAAGCCGGCGATCCACGATTTGAAGTTCGCTGTCGCCGTCGAAAAATTGAAATGGCTGGCCCATGCCGACTCCGCAATCCGGGCTTCGGACTGTAGTCATCACGCTCCGCGTGATGCCGACGGCGTCGAGTCCGCGAGACCCGCCGCCCGGAGCGTCATGCGCCACGGCTCCGCAGTTCGACAGGACATGGGCGGCGG
>JAYTBD010000441.1:0-1647 GCA_043737155.1 Fimbriiglobus sp.
TCAGCTAGGAATCTGGATTTTCGATCTTAGAATCGAAATACAAGCGGACCAATATTGCAACGAAGGATGTCCGTGCGCCCTGGTCCGATGGGTTCTTCAGGTTGTCGAGCAAGGTACAGGTTCCAACGATAAAATATTCGGGGACGTTGTTTGCGAGAATGGCGAGAGATTTTCGAGTCTGCTGCTCGATGCGACCGCGAATGTCAAATCCGGTTCGGTTTGATCCCGGAGGGATCGCAGATATTAGCCGGTGGTCGTAGACCACCGGTATCGCAGGGTTTATCTTCGACCCCAGAGGGGTCGCAGAGAGTCGTTCACTACTTTGTGCGACCCCTCCGGGGTCGGGGCCTTTTCACATCCGTTCCGGTGGTCTTCGACCACCGGCTAATCTCTGCGATCCCGCCGGGATCAAATACTCAATCCAAATACCGGAACTCCGCCGTGCCGTACAGCGCTTGCAGCAGCGCGGACCACGCGGCTTTCTCGCCGCCCACTCGCGTGGACCGTTTCATTTTGTCCAAGAACTGCTCGGCGACTGTCGCCTCGGTCTTGCTCGCCGCGCGGCCGAAGGCGAGCTTGAACGCCGCTTCGATCCGCTCCGTCGGCGACTGGTACTTCGCGATCAATTTCTCCGCCCCCTTCTCGGCCATCTTCATCACGGTGGCGTTGTTCATCAGGCACAGCGCCTGCGAGGGCACGCTGGTCCCATCGCGGCTGCCGCTGGCCAAACTGGCGTCCGGGAAGTCGAACAGGTCGAGGCTCTCGGGCGTGAGGTCGCGCAAAATCGGGATGTAAACCGACCGCTTGCGGTTCTCGGAGACATCGCCGAGGCCGTTGCCGAAGCGGCCGAGTTGCGGCGTCGGTCCGTCGATCTTCTGCAGCGGCGAACCGACCGGGGGCGCCTTGTCGAGTTCGCCGCTGACGGCGAGCATCGCATCGCGGATCGCTTCGGCGTCGAGCCGGCGCTTGCTCATGCGCCAGAGGTATTCATTGTCCGGATCGGTCGCGGCATTGGCGTCGCTGTGCGTGCTCGCCTGCTGATAGGTGCGACTGAGCATCAATTCTTTAATGAGGGACTTCGTGCTCCAGCCGTTCTTCATGAACTTCCCGGCGAGGTAATCGAGCAGTTCCGGGTGGGTCGGTTTCTGCCCGGCGGTGCCGAAGTTGTCCATACTGGCGACCAACCCTCGCCCGAACAAATGCCCCCAGATTCGGTTGACGTACACGCGGGCCGTGAGCGGATTCGACGGACTGGCGACCCACTCCGCGAGTTCCAAGCGACCGCTTCCACCGCGGATCTTCGGGGCGGCCGGGGCGATGACTTGGGCGAAGCCGCGCGGCACAATTTCGCCGGGCTTCGTCAGTTCGCCTCGGGTGTACACGGGCAGATCGCGTGTGAAGGTGCGGTCGCCGACACCCATGGCCATCTTCTTCGGGACACCTTCGGCGTCGTAGTAGCTCAGTTGCTTTTCAACGGTGGCGATCTGCGCGTTGGCGACGAGCTGGCGGATATTGATTTGCGGATCTTTCTTCCCGGCTTCGATGGCATCTTCGCGCTGCTTCTTCAAGTCGGTCAATCTCGCCTTCAGCTTCTCCCACTCGCCTTTGGTCAGCATCGACCCGGCCTCCGCCGAAGCGGGCAGTTCG
>JAYTBD010000442.1:0-1646 GCA_043737155.1 Fimbriiglobus sp.
TTCGTGAAGTACTACGACGCCCCCAAACGGTCGAAGGCGAAGGACGACGGCGACGATGCGGCCTTGGAAGACTTGGTGAAGACCGAAGTGGCGGGCCTCGCGGCCGGGGGAACCACGCAGCGCCAGATCACGACGCACGCGGGGTACCCCGCCATCGATGTGCTGCTGGAACAGGGGAGCCAATTGATGAAGCGCGTCACGGTGCTGCGGATCGTGCTCGCCGGGCCGCGCGTCTACGTGATCGGGGCGCAGGGGCAGAACATGCCGCCGCAGATTTGGTACGTGCAGCGGTTCTTCCTGTCGTTCCAGCCGACAGAGTAGGTTAAGCCTGCAGAGTAGGGGCACCCCTTGTGGGTGCCCCGAACCGGTAGCTCAATGAACGGATTGGCGAGGATCCTCGAAACCAAAAACGGTTTGGGCATCCGGTTCCGGGCACCCACAAGGGGTGCCCCTACTTCGGGATCGATGGTATCGCCTTCCGCACCTCGGCCTCATCCACACCCTCGACCAATTCCACGTGACCCATCGCCGTCGGCAGGACGAAGCGCAGCCGTCCGGCGAGCGATTTCTTATCCCGCCGCATCGCATCGATCATCCCGTCCGCGTCCCACTCCGGCAGCGGGCGGATCGGCAAGCCGAAGGCCTCGAGCAACTTCGTTTGCCGTTCGTTGAACTCCGCCGGCACGCGGCCCAAATTCTGCGCGAGCCGCGCGGCGCAAACCATCCCCGCCGATACAGCTTCGCCGTGCAACCACGTCCCGTATCCGGCGGCGATCTCGAAGGCGTGCGCGAAGGTGTGTCCGTAATTGAGCTTGGCGCGCACGCCGGTTTCTTCGCGTTCATCTTGCTGCACGACATGCGCTTTCAGAGTGCACGACCGCGCGACAATCGTTTCCAATGCCTCTGGGTCGCGGGCCAAGATCGCCGCGGTGGAGCGCTCCAGATACCCGAAGAACTCCGAGTCAAGGATCACGCCGTACTTCACGACCTCGGCCAATCCGCTGCGGAACTCGCGCTCGGGGAGCGTCTTCAAATAATCGAGGTCGATGGCGACGCCGGTCGGTTGGTGGAACGCGCCGATGAGATTCTTGCCGCGCTCGTGGTTGATACCGACCTTGCCGCCGACGCTGGAATCCACCATCGCCAGCAGCGTCGTCGGCACCATGAACAACGGCAGGCCCCGGTTGTAGGTCGCCGCGGCGAAGCCGGCGAGGTCGCCGATCACCCCGCCGCCGAGGGCCACGACGAGCGTGCGCCGATCTGCGTTCTGTTCCGCGAGTTCGTCGTACAACTCATTGGCCCACGCCAGCGATTTGGTTTCTTCGCCGGGCTGCAGGATCACCGTGGACGTGCGGAACCCGGCGGCCTTGAGCGATTCCGCGAGGGGCGGCGCGTGCGGGTCGACGTTCTCATCGGTGACGATGAGCGCGAGTTCGGAAGATGGCGCGACTTCGCGCGCGAATGCGCCGATACCGCCGGCGATCCCCGAGCCGATGCGGATCGGATAGCTGCGTGGCCCGAGTTCGACGGCGAGGTCGGTCATGGGATATTCCTATCGTAGGTCACGCTCTGCGTGACACGGTGAGGAGTCTAGCTGGGAGAAGTTCACAGGTGGCGTCACGCAGAGCTTGACCTTCGATTGGCTT
>JAYTBD010000443.1:0-10195 GCA_043737155.1 Fimbriiglobus sp.
CGCACTTTGGCCGCCAAGCCGGCCGCGGAAAACGGCTTTTGGAGGAAGTTCACCCCTTCCTGCAAGACCCCGTGTCGGATGACGGCGTCGTCGGTATAGCCCGACACGAACAAGACGCGGATTCCGGGGTGCCGCTCGGCCACTCGCTCCGCCACCTCCCGACCGCCGATCCCCGGCATGACGACGTCGGAAACGATCAGGTGGATCGGCCCGGCGTGCGCGGCGACCAGCCGCAAGGCCTCGTCGCCGTCGGCCGCTTCCAGCACCGCGTACCCGCGTCCCGACAGGACGTGCCGGGTCAAGGCCCGAACCCCATCTTCGTCTTCGACCACGAGCACCGTCTCCGTCCCGCGCGGCGCCCGCCGGATCCCCGAGCGGCCCTTCATGATGCCCGCGGCCGGCTCGACGCGCGGCAAGTAGATTTTGAAGACCGTCCCGACCCCGACCTCGCTGTACACCGCGATGTGCCCACCGCTCTGCTTCACGATGCCGTACACCGTCGCCAATCCGAGACCCGTGCCCTTGCCGATCGGTTTGGTGGTGAAGAAGGGCTCGAAAATCCGCGCCGCCACATCCGGCGCCATTCCGATCCCCGTGTCCGCGACGGTCAGCAGCACGTGCGGACCGGTGCGGGCATCCGCGTGGTTGCGCGTGTAGGCTTCCTCGAGATCCGCGTTTCGGGTCTCGATTGTCAGCCGGCCGCCCTGCGGCATCGCATCGCGGGCGTTCACCGCCAAGTTCATAAGGACTTGTTCGATCTGTCCCGGGTCCGCGAGGACCTTGCCCAGATCGGGCGCCAAGGCCGTGGCCAGCCGGACGTCTTCGCCGATGAGACGCCGCAACATTTTTTCGGTGTCGATCGCCACGGCGTTCAGGTCGAGGACTCGAGGGGCCAGCACCTGCTGGCGACTGAAGGCCAGGAGCTGCCGGGTCAGACCGGCCGAACGCTCGCCCGCCTTGTGGATTTCTGTGACCAGTTCGCGGGAGGGATCGCCCGCCGGCAGCGTTTGCAGGAGCAACTCGCTGTATCCGTTGATGATCGTGAGGAGGTTGTTGAAGTCGTGCGCGATGCCGCCCGCGAGTTGTCCCACCGCCTCCAACTTTTGGACTTGGCGGAACTGCTCCTCCAAGCCGCGCCGCGCGCTCACGTCGGTCTGCACGCCGACGAAGTGGGTGAGCCGTCCGTCCGGATCCCGGACCGGCGAGATCGATAGCTCGTTCCAAAAGGGCGTCCCGTCCTTCCGGTAATTCAGCAGTTCGACGGCGGACGACTCCCCTACGCGGATCGCGTCGCGCAACCGCGCGACGGCGATCGGATCGGTCTCGCTGCCTTGCAGGAAGCGGCAGTTGCGACCCAGGATTTCGTCCGGCCCGTATCCGGTGATCCGTTCGAAGCCGGGGCTCGCGTAGACGATCGGGTCGTCCGGCAGATTGGGGTCGGTGATGACGATGCCCTGAGTCGCCGCTTGGATGGCCCGATCCCGCAAGTGCAAGGCCCGCTCCGCTTCCCGGCGCTCGGTCACGTCCTGGGCGAGCGACAGGAGCCCCAAAAAGGTGCCGTCCGGTCCGAACAGCGGGGTATTGTGCCATTCGCAGGTGATGATGTTCCCGTCTTTGGTGATGTTCTCGCACTCCCCATTCGCATTCATGTCCCCGCGCGCGAGCCGGTCGAAGATCGTCCCAACCAGTGCGGCCGATTGCGGCGGGACGATGGTCTCGGACGGATGCTTGCCGAGAACCTCGGACTCCGCGAAGCCGAAGATGCGCTCGGCGGCGGGATTCCAGCGGGTGTATCGGAATTCCGCGTCGTTGAGTATGTACGCCAAGGGCATGCGCTGGATCTGGAGGGTCAGCCGGGTGAGTAAGTCGTCGCGTTCGGCCTCGGCGCGCTTGAAGTCGTGGATGTCGGTGCAGGTGCCGAACCACCTCACGATACGGCCGGTATCGTCCCGCTGAGGCAAAGCTCGGCCGAGGAACCACCGGTATTCCCCATCGCGGCGGCGGCACCGGTATTCGACCTCATAGGGGTCGCCCGTGGCCAAAGCGTGCCGCCAACGCTCCAAAGCGAGGGGACGGTCGTCGGGGTGGAAAACTTGGTCCCACCCCCCTCCCTCGGAGTCGTCGTCGTCCAGCCCGGTGTAGTCGTACCACTGCCGGTTGTAGAACTCGTAGTATCCGTCCGGACGCGTCACCCATACGATCTGAGGCATAGCATCGGCCAACTGGCGGTAGCGCTCTTCGCTCTCTCGCACGGACTCGCGCGCCCTTTTCTCTTCGGTTTCGGCCAGCTTGCGGTCCGAGATGTCGTGCGCCAGCCCGAGGACGCCGATCACGCGGCCCGAGGGGTCGGCCATCCGTCCGACCCGGGCTTCGATCCAGACCGGCGATCCGTCTTTGCGCAGGCTCTCGTACTCCCCGTACCACTCCTCCCCATCCACCCGTTTGCGGATCGAGTCGGCGACGAAGGACCGTACCGGTTCGGGATAGCGGTCGGCGTACGGTCGCCCCACCATCTCCTCGGCGGTCCAGCCGAAGATCCGCACGGCCCCCTCGTTCCAGAAGGTGACGACCCCTTCCGGATCGGTCATGATGACCGAGTCCAGAACGTTGGCCAGTATCATCGCGTCGCGGCGGAGGGATTCTTGGGCCGCGTGTCGCTCGGTCACGTCCTGCGCGGTGCCGGCGACCCGGTGCGCCTTACCGCCCGCGTCCGCGAAGACGGTTCCGAGTTCGTGGATCACCCGGACCTTCCCGCCGACGAGGATTCGGTAGGTGTGGTCGAACGAGCCGACCGTTGCCACCGCCTCCCCGACACGGCCCTCGACCTCGGCTCGGTCGTCCGGGTGCAGAATTGCCAAAAACGTCTCGAAAGTCGGCTCGAAAGCCGCCGGATCGACCCCGAAGAGCTCGTAGAGCTTGTCGGACCAGTCGAGCGCCCCGGTGGCGACGTCGCGGCTCCAGTAGCCGATCCGGGCCAAGCGGACCGCCTCGCTCAGCTTCGCCTCGACCACCCGCAATGCCGCCTCGGCACGGATGCGAGCCTGAACGTCGCGGGCGGTTTTAGAAACGCCCACGAGCTGTCCGTCTTGGTTGCGTACAGGGGATATGGTCATCGACACGTCCATCCGCCGCCCGTCCCGGTGCAACCGCGCGGTGTCGAAGTATTCGACTGTCTCCCCCCCCTGTAACCGGCGCATAATCTCGTTCAGTTCGCCCACCTTATCCGGGGGGATTAAAAACGAGATGTGCCGACCGACGGCTTCCGCGGCGGTCCAACCGTAGAGCCGCTCCGCCGCCCGGTTCCAGCTCGTGAGAATCCCTTCGAGGGTCTTCGAGATGATCGCGTCGTCGGAGAACTCCACGACGGCCGCCCAGTGGGCCGCCGCTCGCTCGGCGGCGCGTTTCGCCCGCCGTCCCCCGGCGGCGCGGATCTCCCGCTCCAACGCGGGAGCCAGCCGGGCGAGGTCGTATTTGCGGACGTAATCGTTCGCCCCGGCGCGCATCAGCGCCACCGCCGCGTCCTCGCCAACCGTCTCCGAGACGATGACGAACGGGAGATCCGGATCCGCCTCACGCACGATCTCCAAAGCTTTCGGTGCCGCGAAGCCGGTCATCGTGTAGGCCGATGTCACCGCGTTCCATGGCCCGGTGACTAAGGCTGTGCGCAGCCCTTCGGCGGTTTCGACCCGCTCCCATACGGGGTCGTACCCACCGCTCGTCAGTGCGGCGAGGATCAGCACGGCGTCAGCGGGCCGGTCTTCGACGATGAGTAGGCGGAGAGGCCGTCCCATAATATTCAATCCATCCCCATGCAATCGGGTGGAATCAGGCGCGATTCGATATCCGAGCTGCGACGCGCTCCGCTCGGACTCGAAGTGGGTGCGTGACCGCGCACGACCCGCCGACTGCATCGTCGAACCAATGCATCTCAGATCATGGTATGCCGGATCAGAGCGCGGATGAAGCGTCGAAGGGGGATTTGCCAGCGGATCGCGGAGCAGTAGGGATGGCGTGCGAATTGGCACCGCGACAGCAAGAAGGCTCGGTCGTCGCCGTCGAGATCGCTTTCGGAATCGACTTGAAAGTGGTCAAACACCTGCCCGGGGCGGTCGGATCGGACGAGCCGGACCGATCGTATCCTCCGCCTCGCCGAAACCGACCGTTCGGCGTGCCGTAAGTCGCTGACGCGTCCGGCTCGTGGGCCGACCGTCACTTGCGGATCGGACCCGCTTTCAGAGGCAACTTCTCAACGCTCAGCAGCGATATCCCGGCTTTCAGCGCGTCGGCCGCTTTACGCGTGCCTTCCGTGGTGTCCTTGGCGTACGCCGTGTTGGTATCGGGATTGACGCCGAGCACCACGCCTTCGAGAGAGACCCCGGCGAACAATCCTCGGTTGCGCGAGTAGGAGAAGATTTCCGCTTTCAACAATGCGTCCGTCGCGACTTCCGCTTCCCGGCCCAACGGGCCTGCGGCGACCGAAGCATCGGCCCCCAGCTTCAGTTTGGCCTTGCCGTCGAGGATGCGGTCGAGCCCCTTTCGGTTTTTGAAGACGAGAACGACGTCAGTGGCTTGGATCCCGACTTGGAAGCCGACACTCGCGCCGCCGAGGTCGAGGAAGCGAACGTCGCCCCAGCCCTTGTCCTTGTCTTTGATGATGGCGACCCCGTGGCCGACCCGGCCGCCGACGACGAAACCCGCTTTGATCGTGTTCGGGAAGATGACCACCGCTTCGGCTTCTTGCAGCAGGGCCTTCGGAATGGCTTTGGCCGGGGTTTCGGTCAGCTCGTCGAGGACGTCCTTAGACAACTTGAGCGTTTCGCGGGGTGTGGGCGGAGCCGCACTCACCGAGAGGGTTCCATAGGTCAGGACAGCGAGCAGAATGGCGATACTACGTAACATGGGCAAACCTCCGTGTTCCACCTCGAATTGCGTGGACGGCGACATCCGTGTCCCAAACGCGAAATGCAATCTTGCAAAGCGTGCGCCGCTCCTCAAAAAGTGAAAGAAGAGGGGCGTAAGCAGGCTGATCGGGTTCGATCAATACATCCATAAGCCATCGAGTTCACGCTTCGCAACTTTCCCGAGGGCGTTGCGGGGCAGATGCGTCACGAAGACGAATCGACGCGGGACTTTGAACCGGGCGAGGCGCTCCTTCAGGTAGGTCCGCAATTCTTCATCGCCGATCAACGACCCCTCGCGCAGCACGACGTACGCCCGGAGAGTTTGGCCGAACTGCTCGTCCGCGACACCGATCACCGCCGCTTCCGCCACCGCGGCATGGGCGCCGAGGGCTTCTTCGATTTCGACCGGGAAGACATTCTCCCCTCCCGTGATCACCATGTCATCCGCACGGCCGTCGATGAACAGCCGACTTTGCGAGTCCAGGTGGCCGAGGTCTCCCGTGTTCATGAATCCGTCGATGAGTTCCCGGGTTCCGCCGTCGGTGTACCCGCCGAAAGCCAAGTCGGACTTCAGGAAGACGCGACCGATTTCGCCCGCGGGGAGCGGGGCCCCTTGCGGGGTAAGAATCCTCACCTCCGTGCCGACGGGTGGGAAGCCGACCGTTCCGGGAGACTCCATCAAATCTTGCGGTGTGGCGATGGCGCCGAATCCCGTTTCCGAAGACCCGTACAGGTTGTAAAGGCAGGGTCCGAACGCCCCCATGAACCGCCGGCTCAGATCGCCCCCCAACGACGAACCCGAGGACAAGACCGCGCGGAGCGAAGAGAGGTCGTACCCGGACCGAACCGCTTCGGGCAAATCGAGCAAGCGCTTCAGCATCGACGGCACGGCGATCACGACGGAGACCCGATGTCGAGCGATATCGGCCAAGAGACTCTCCGCATCGAAACGGCTCCGCACGACGACCGTGGCGCACAAGAGCAACGATAAGTTCAGATAAGCGAGGCCCATCCCGTGAAACAGCGGCGGGGCGATGAGAATCGTCGATCCGGTCCGAAACGGAACCTTGGTGAGGATCGTCGCCAGAGGCCCGGCAACGGCGCGAAACCTGGGTCTCCGGGCGGCGCCTTTCGGTACGCCCGTAGTCCCCGAAGTGAGAATGGTGATCGTCCCCCGGGCGCGCGCGGATCGGAGCGGTGCGGACGCCGAGGCGATCAATCCTTCGACCGATTGACCCTCCCCGACCCCGGTGGTCACAAGCGACGCGTTGGAGCCGGAAAGCGAGAGACTTTCGGCGAACTCCGCATCGTGGATCAGGGAGAGCAGATGGTGATTGGCGAACACTTGGGCCAACTGCGGACCGGGGAACTCGGTGTTGATCAGGAGCGCGTCCGCGCCGGTGGCGGAGACGGCGAGCAACGCCTCTGCGAACGCGCGGTGGTTCCGGCACAGAATTCCGACGCTGCTCCCCGGGACGGCGCCGCAGCGGTCGCGCAGGCCCGTGGCCAATCGCCCGGTCCGTCGGTGCAATTCGGAGTAGGTGAGGGTTCCCGTTTCGTCGATCACCGCGGCGCGATCCGGCGTGAGGCGTGCGTGGAGCGCGGCGAGGCTATCGGGTCGACCCCCTCGAACGACGACGGCGCGGGCCATGCGGATGAGCGTACTCGGTCGCCGGGGGAGCAGACCGGCCGTGCGGAACGCCCTCCGCAGACTCGGCCCTTTCCCCCGAACCGGTGCCGCGGGAGCGCTTTCGCCCGGAAGGCCCCTAGCGCTCGGGCTGTCGGTCGAGCGGCGGAAGAACAGGCCCATCGCCCATTCCAACGGCCTTCGAAGCACCACCGATGATAACTCCGCCGGCCACAACCACCACGGGGAGATCGTCCGCGAGCGGCGGACGATGGCCCGCGCCACCAAGCCGGCCGCTTGCTCGGGGTACATCCCGGGCAGTCCCCGCAAGCTGGGCGTCGGCGAACTCATGCGCGTGTACACGAGCGGCAAATAGATCGACGAGGTGGTGACGCCGTCCGAAGCGACTTCGATGCCCAAGCTTCGGAACCAGACGTCGAACGCCGCTTTCGACGCTTGATACGCCCCCCAGCGCGGCGCCGGAAGCACCCGGACGGCGAATGTCGAGACGTTGACGATGTGGCCGATCCGCCTCCGGCGCATCTCCGGAAGGAGGGCGAGAAGGAGGCGCACCGGCCCCAGATAATTCACGCCGCAGGTGCGTTCGTAGTCGTGAAACCGATCGTAGGACAGCGCGATCGAGCGTCGGATCGACTTGCCGGCGTTGCTGACGACGATGTCGATCGAACCGTAGGCGGCGAGCAAAACCCGGCCGAGCTCGGCCACCGCGGGGCTATCGGTGAGGTCGACGGGATGGACTTCGGCCGAGCCACCGCACGCCCGAATCGATCGGGCGACCGCTTCGAGTTGATCCCGGGACCTTGCGACGAGCAAGACCTTGGCCCCGGCGGCCGCGAGGAGTCGGGCGGTCGCCTCGCCGATGCCGAAGGAAGCGCCGGTGATCAAGACCGTCTTGCCCTCGACGGCCCTGCGCAACCGTCTCGCGCGCGGGGCGCCGCCCGGGTTGATCAGCCACGAGGCCGAGCGGGTCCACCAAGGCTGTCTCGGCCAGTGGGCGGTGTCGGTCGATGCCATGCGGGTTGAAGCTCGAGGCCAAAGGTGCCCCAGCATATCCAAGAACGGGCGCGCCGGGCTCCGCAATCGTGTCCATCTCGGTTTTGGCGGGCGGCGAATTCGGTAGGCTTTCTCTTCCGGTCGGCTTAGAGTGGTTGCATGTTGTCACCTCGACGCGTTTTCCAATTCACATTCGCAACCGGTAACCGTATCGCCTACCGAGTCACTCACCATCGGCGGTTCCGCCAAACACCCTATGGATCGTGCCCGATACCGGAAGAGGCCTCGCCGACATGATTCTCCAATTGCTGCGGGACGGGACGGCCTCCCTCCACGAACGGGTCGAACGGACGGTGGACATCCCGGCCCACCTCGGTTCGATGCCCGCTTACATCGGTTTGCTCGCCCGGTTCCTCGGCTTCTACGCCCCGCTCGAAGATCGCCTCGCGGGCGTCGGCGGCTACGAGTCGGTCGGTCTCGACATCGCCGCGCGGCGCAAGGCCCACCTCATTCGCGATGACCTCCGAGCGCTCGGCCACGAGGCGGCGCCGCCGGTTTGTACGGCGCTCCCGGTCGTGGCGACATTCGCCGACGCCCTCGGGTGCCTGTATGTGCTCGAGGGTTCGACGCTCGGCGGGCAATTCATCCGCCGGGAAGCCGCCGCGCGCCTCGGATTGACCCCGGATCGCGGCTGCGCCTTCTTCACCGGCTACGGCGAGCGAACCAGGGCGATGTGGAAGGCGTTCGGCGCAGCGGTTGCTATGCATACCGACGCCCACCCCGGGGATCAGGGCGCCATCGTCGCTTCGGCCACCGACACGTTCACGCGACTCGACGAGTGGTTTATCGGAGTGCCCTTATGACAGCCCAAACGGCGCCGGCCGCGACGGCGGTCGATCCGACGGATTGCGAGCGCGAGCCGATCCATATTCCCGGCAGCATCCAGCCCCACGGGGTGCTGGTCGTGCTGGACACGCGCGACTTGACCGTCATACAGGTGAGCGAGAACACCGAGGATATGCTCGGGGTGACGACCGCCCAAGCGCTCGGCCGGCCGCTGGCTTACCTACTCGGAGCGGCCGCCGTCGAAGTGCTGCGGGACAAATTGACCAACTCCCTCCCCCGGTCGCGCGCCGGGTACCTCGGCACCATCGCCGTGCCCGGCGGCGGCGGGCGATCTTTCCACGCCGTCGCCCACCGCGCCGAAGGCGGGATCATCCTCGAACTCGAAGTCGCTCCCTCCGAGCCCCCGATCCCGGCCATCCATCCGGTGCTCGACGCCTTCACGTTCCGGGCCGAAGCGGCGGCCTCGGTCGATGATCTCGCGCACGTCACGACCGAGGCGGTCCGCCGCCTGACCGGGTTCGACCGCGTGCTCCTCTACCGTTTCGATGAAGGTTGGAACGGCACCGTCATCGGCGAGGACGGCAACGGCCGCTTGCCATCGCTGATCGATTTCCGCTTCCCCGCGGCCGACATCCCCTCGCAAGCGCGGGAGCTGTACCGGATCAACCGCGTCCGCATTATTCCGGACGCCAGCTACCGCCCGGTGCCGGTGCGGCCGACGACCGACCCCACCACCGGCGGTCCGCTCGACATGACCTTCTCGACGTTGCGGAGCGTCTCGCCCGCCCACGTCGAGTACATGCGGAACATGGGGACGGCGTCTTCGATGTCGGTGTCGATCCTGCGCGACGGGAAACTCTGGGGCTTGTTCTCATGCCACCACGCCGAGCCGCGCCCCATCCCGTTTCCGATCCGCGACCTGTGCGACCTATTTTCGCGGGTGTTCGCGCTGCGGCTCTCGGCGCTGGAGCACGCCCGCGATTACGAGCGCCGGATCGAGGTGCGCTCGGCGTACGCCACGCTGCTCGCCGCGATGGCCGACCGCGGGGACTTCGCCGCCGCGCTGATCGAGCGGCCGATCGAGCTTCTCGCGTTCGCCGAAGCCGGGGGGGCCGCGGTTCTGACCGACGCCGGCTGCCTCTTGGTCGGCGAAACTCCGACCAAAGGCCAAGTGCGCGAACTGGCGGCTTGGCTTTTTCAGGAAGTGAAGGATGATGTGTACGCCACCGAGTCCCTGGGCGAGGTCTGCCCGGCGGCCGGCGTGTTCAAGGATCGGGCGAGTGGCCTCCTCGCTGTCGCCGTGTCGAAACTCCACCCCGATTACGTCCTTTGGTTCCGCCCCGAGGTGCTGCGGACCATCAAATGGGGCGGCGACCCGACCCGGCCGTTCGCCCCCGGTCCGGACGGCAACCGGCTCCACCCGCGGTATTCGTTCGAAGCGTGGCGGGAGATGGTCCAAGACCGGGCGCAAGCGTGGCGGCCGAGTGAGGTCGAAGCGGCCGGGGAACTCCGCAACGCCATCGTCGGCATCGCGCTCCGCAAGGCCGAGGAGTTGGCCGAGCTCAACGCCGAACTCCACCGCAGCAACAAAGAGTTGGAGGCGTTCTCGTACTCCGTCAGCCACGATTTGCGCGCGCCGCTGCGGCACATCGCGGGCTACGCCGAATTGCTCCGCGAGAGCGAGGCCGGCCAACTCTCGACGCGCGGCGACCGCTACGTCGCCACCATCGTCGAGTCGAGCGAACTCGCCGGCCGGTTGGTCGACAAGCTGCTCGGCTTCTCCCGCCTCGGCCGCGCGGAGTTGCAG
>JAYTBD010000444.1:0-10193 GCA_043737155.1 Fimbriiglobus sp.
GTCTTATTTGTCCCGTTCTGAAAGCCTCGGCCGATTACCGCTTCACCCCGCTCATCGCCTCCAGTGCGAGCATCAGCGCTTGGGTTCCTTTCCTTCCGTAGCCTTGGGCGCGGACGCTTTCGTACAACTGCTTCGCCAAGCCCAGCCCCGGCAGACTCAGGTTCATGCGCTCCGCTTCGGCCAAGGCGATGCCCATGTCCTTGATGAAGTGCTCGACGTAAAACCCCGGCTCGAAGTTTCGCGCGAGGATGCGCGGCCCGAGCACCTCCAGCGCCTTGCTCCCGGCGGCGCCGACGCTCACGCTCTGGAATACCGTCTCCAAGTTCAGCCCCGCTTTGTACCCGTACAGCAGCGCTTCGCAGAGCGCGACCATGTTCGACGAAATCAGAATCTGGTTCACCATCTTCGTGTGCTGGCCGGCGCCGGGGCCGCCTTGGTGGACGATGGTCTTGCCCATCGTTTGAAAGATCGGCGCCACCGCGTCGACCACGGCTTTGTCGCCGCCGATCATGATGGAGAGCGCCGCGTTCTTGGCGCCGACATCGCCGCCGCTGACGGGGGCATCGAGCGCATGCACGCCCTTGGCCTTCGCCGCCTCGGCGATTTCCACGGCCAAGCTCGGTTCGCTCGTCGTCATATCGACGAGGATCGTGCCCGGTTTGCTGCCGTGGAGCGCACCGGCAGGCCCGAGGAAAACTTCGCGGACGTCTTTGGGGAAACCGACGATGGCGAAGATGACGTCGCTCGCCTCGGCAACTTCTTTCGGGGATTGCACCAGTTTCGCGCCGAGTTCGACCAAGGGCTGGGCTTTCTCCGGGCTGCGGGTGTAAACCGTGGCCACGAATCCCTTTTGGATAGCGTGTTGGCACATCCAGCGTCCCATCACCCCGGTGCCGATCCAGCCGATGCGAGTTTTTCCCGCTTCCGCGGTCGAAAGATTCATTGCGAAGCCCCGGAGAAGATCGTAAGATAGCCAGCCGCTTTCGGTTGACGGACCACGCGGAAGTCGCTTTTACCAGCCGCCCACGACCCGGCGTGCTTTCGCCGACATCGTAGGGCTTTTGCCGGCCTTCGTCGAAATGGAATAAGGATCGACCGCAGTGATCGCACCCCCCCGGCTCGACGCCCCCATCGTACTCGTGCATGGACTGAGTGGGTTCAGTCGCCTGTTGCCGCGCCGCAAAGCCCCGAAGAATTACTTCCCCGGCATCCCGCCGTTCCTCGAAGCGAGCGGAAATCGGATCCTCTGCCCGCGCGTTACGCCGACCGCCAGCGTGGCGACCCGCGCACTCGAACTGCGCGCGATTCTATTGAAGGAACTCGGCTCGCAGCCGTTCCACCTCATCGGCCACAGCCAAGGCGGATTGGACGCGCGTTATATGATCTCGCGGTTGGGCATGGACAGCCAAGTGATTTCCCTGACGACCGTCGGCACCCCGCACCGCGGCACGGCCTTCGCCGATTGGGGCATCGCCAAGTTGGCCCGCTTCGTGTGCCCGATGCTGCGCTGGGCCGGCATCCCCGATCACGCGTTTTTCGAACTCACGACCGAGAGGTGCCGGCAATTCAACGAGTCGACGCCGGATGTGCCGGGCGTGCGCTATTACAGCGTCGCGGGCATATGCGAAGAAGATTGGCTCAACGCCGGCTGGCGCATGGCCTCCCGGATCGTCGGCCGGGTGGAAGGCCCGAACGACGGCGTCGTGTCCGTGGCGTCGGCGACCTGGGGCGAACGCACCGACATCTGGTCCGGGGATCACCTCAACTTGGTGAATTGGCCCAATCGACGTATGGCGCGGGCCGGCGAAAAGTCCGACCGCACCGGGGACTACGGCCGCATCCTCGGCCAACTGGCCCGAATGAACCGCGTGAATTAGCGGCTCAGATTCACGGCTCGGGCGGTGCCCACGTCCAAGAGTACGGCGCCGAACTCCGCACGCTGGAGTCGGGCGAACGGGCCGACGACCTCCGTCTCGGTCCGGCTCACTTCTTCTCCCGTTTCCGCATCGAGTAGCAAGATCGTCGCGGTGCCCGTGAGCAAAGCTCGGCCGAGCGCGATGGTCGTACTCAAGATGCGCAGGAGCGAGGGCCACTCCACCGCGCGGCGGAGAAGGCGCGAGATGACTCCGGCCACATTCTCTTCGGCACCGGTCCGGCACAACAGCAACCCTCGCCCGGTGACAACGGCTTGGCAGTGGGCTTCGCCCGGCAATTGATGGCGCCACGCGCGCCGCCCCGAAGTTTTGATGAAACAAGCGACGCCATCCGCTTGGATCAGGTAGATTCGGTCCGCATCGAACACCATCTCGGAAACGCCCCCACCGGATACGAGCGCGGGAGTGCGCCATTCGGACAACCCGGATTTTGCGTTCAGACCCAGCAATTCCCGGCCGGTGTTCCGACCGATCAACGCGAATGCGACATCGCCGTCGATCCGCACTTCCGGCGCGGCCCCGCTCAAATTCGTTTCGCCGTCGGCCTCGTGGCGCCAGATCGCGCGGTTGCTGAGCGGTTCCACGGCGAGTACCAGTGCGGGTCCATCCGAGACGAGCGCGAGCCCTTCGGCGGTCAGCGCGGGCGGAACCGTCCAAGGAGTCAAACAGGTGGCGGTCGTGTGGAGCACCCCGGCCCGTGTCGGCGCTCAGCGTCCAGCGTTCGCCGTCGGTCTTTTGGATCAACACGACATCGCCGACCGCGAGAAAGTGCGGGTTGAAGGCCGGTGAGCTTTCGATGGCGAATTCGCGGAAGCGGGAGCGACCGAGCGGATCGCGCAGCCAAGCGATACGACCCGTCGCGGTGTCGAGAGCGAGCAGGCAACGGGTTCCCAAGCAGGCGATGAACCGTGAGCCGGCGAATGATCCGCCCGCCAATGACTGCTTCTCGGGCGCATCGAACTGCCAGCGTACACTGCCGTCCGCGGCCTTTAGCGACACCACGGACGAGTCGCCCCATGCGATCCAGTGGCCGTCGTCGAGTTCCGCACGGACGATACGGACGGGGGTCTTCAACTCCGCTTTCCAGAGGGGTTTGACGAGATCCGTGGGCCAGCACCAGATCGCGGTCCCATCGCAGACGAGTATCGTTTTTCCATCGGCGCGGTTTTGCTCGATGGGCCAAGCACCGGGTGTCAACGCGCGCGCCGTACCCAACGTGACTTCCGGCCGCGGCCAGTCCCAAGTGGGCGCGGCGGATTGTTTGCGGTCGACGTTCCGGAACGCGGGCACCGGTTCCGCCGTCGAGAGAGTTTGTATCGGAGCCGGAGTTTCTTTCGGGTCGAGGACGTAGCCCCACAATTCCGTCGGCGTCGCAACTAATAAGACGCCGTCGGCGTAGGCCAAGTTCCCGTGCGGATGGGGCTTCGGTTGCCCGCGTACACTCCCGTCGCGCAGCGAGAGCGTGTAGAGATTCTCTTTCGTCGGCCAGAACACGGCATCCGGGGTCAGCAACCCCCGGCCGTAGGTTCCCAACATCGGGCTGTCGTGGTTGCGCCAGCCTTGTGGTTCCACGTCCGACCCCGAGTCGATGCCGTAGGCGCGGATGCCCTTCTGCGGGCCGGCGAGCGTGACCACCACGCGGTTCTGCGCCACGCCGAGGATTTGTTCCACCTGCATCGGCCCCGCTTCCCAAACCGCCCGGCCGGTCTCGGCGTCGAGCGCGTGCAGCGTGTCCCCGTCGGCTGGGGCGAAGAAAACCCGTCCGCCGGAGTAGACCGCGGGGCAGAGATCCTGCTGCGGGCCGTTCGCGGGCGGCTTCGCGGCGGCGGGGCTGCGGAACGCCCACGCCGGTTTCCCGGACGCGCGGTCGAGGGCCACCGCCAATCCTTGCGGCAGCGCCAGCACGATATTCCCCCCGGCGAGCGTGAGAACCTCGTGCCGGTGCCGCGGCGTCGCCGCATCGGTGTCGGCAGCATCGACGACCCAATTCGGTTTGCCCGCGGGCGGGTCGTCGTAGCAGGCGACGGCGTGGACCCAGCGTCCGCGCTCGTCGATGCGGGTGCACATCGCATAGAGTTTGCCGTCGGCGACCAACGGAGCCCCTTCCCAAGCGACCTTGCCCGGCTTACCCACCGGCGGAGCGAGCGTCGCAATCGGTTTCAACAGCAGTGCGTTCTTCGGCGGGTCTTTCAAATCCAGCGGTTGGAAAACGACGAGGAAACTCACCGGCGATTTGTCCCCGTTCGCCTCGGCATTCGCCGGCATCGCGGTATTCCCGAGTCGCGCATACAGCCGACCGGCGTGGGCCGTCAGGGTGAAGTCCGCATCCAGCATGTTGGGCAGCGCGTACTCGGCGTCGGTGAGCACCGGCCGTTCGGGGAGCGCCCGGGCATCGAACGCGACCTTGGCATCGCCGGTCTTCAAGTCGAATGAGAAGATTCGCCCGGCCTCGGCGATGTAAGCGCGGCCGTCGAGCACCACGGGGTGGAACGCCAGCGATTTCACCGCGGGGAACGACGCGGGCCGGTAGTTCAATTTGTCCCCCGCTTGGCGCGGGAACGGGCTCCGCCACGGTTCGCCGAGGATCCGGGGGAGCGGTTGGCCGAGTGCGCCATCACGGCTCGGGTTGCCGGCGAAGGTCGTCCAGCCCATCGATCCGCCGCCGTCCCTCGGTAACGGCGGAGTCGCCAACAACTTGGCCAGGGTCGCGGCGAACGGACCGTCCGCACCCGCGAGGCGGCCCGATGCTTTCGGGTGTTCCTTCGAGTAATTCGCCAAGTCCGTTTTGGCACGGTCCAAATCGCCGGCGAAGATCGCCGCTTGCAACAGCTTCGCTTTCACGAGGGCGGGATCGGTTTTAGGGCCGGGATAACTCAGTTCCTCCGGGTTGCCCCCGGGGAGCAGCAATCGCCAAATCTGCTCGGCAGCGCGGAAGTCGCCGCGCTCGAATAGCAATTCCCCGAGCAGCAGGATCGCGGCTTCGGCCGGCCGGCTAATGAAGTAGCGACCCAGCAATTGTCGCAGCGGCGCGGGATCGCGGTCGCGGCGACCCGCATCGAGCAGCTTCTTCGCCGGTTCTTCGAGTCGGTTCTGAAACGCCTTCAGCGTCTCCGCGGGCAGCGCCGCCAAGTACTGTTGCACCAAGCGGCGGGCGGGCTGGAAGTGGTTGTTCTGCACGAGGACGAGGTCGTCGCCCGATTCATCGAGGATGCGCTGCAACTCGTCGGCCGCTTCGGTGGCTTGCCCCGCCCGCAGTTTCTGCTGCGCTTCCGAGAGGCGCTTGCGGGTCGTCGCCGCTTCGGTCTCGCCGCGCAGGCGGGCGCTCGGGCCGGACGACTGCGCCGAGAGCGCGGGGGCGAACACCAGGAGTGCGAAGAGCGCGGTGCGGATCATGCTGACAGCGTAGCAGACGAAACCCCGCTGGTCGAAGCTTCCCCGCGTTCCCTAAGTTAGTCCCGGTGATTTCGACCGCGGCGACGGGGATGTTCCATGGTGATCGGCACGGTGCTGAACGATATCAAAACGGGTTCGGTCGTCTTCCTTCTCGCCCTGCCGCTGTGCATCGGCGTGGCGATGGCGTCGAACGCCGATCCGTTCGCCGGATTGCTAGCGGGGATCGTGGGGGGACTCGTGGTCGGCTGTTTGAGCGGGTCGCACACGAGCGTCAGCGGTCCCGCGGCCGGGCTGACCGCCGTCGTCGCCGCGCAGCTGCTGATCCTCGACTACCCCGCCTTTCTCCTCGCCGTGATGCTCGCCGGGGTCATCCAAATCGGCTTGGGCGTCGCCCGGCTCGGCGTGCTCGGCACGTTCGTCCCGAGCAGCGTGATCCAAGGGCTCCTCTCGGCCATCGGCATCATCCTCGTTTTGAAGCAGCTCCCGCACCTCATCGGCGACGACCGCGATCCCGAAGGGGATATGTCGTACAGCCAGCCCGACGACCACGACACCTTCGGCGAACTCTTCGCCATGTTCGGGGAAGCGACGCAAGGCCCCGCCGTCATCGGCCTGACTTGCATCGCCCTGCTCGCCCTTTGGTCGTTCTGGAAGCCGTTGAAGCGATCGCCCGTGCCGGCGCCGATGGCGGTCGTGCTGCTCGGCGTCGGAGGCACTTTGCTCTTCCGCGAACTGGGCGGCGAGTGGGCCATCGACCGCAAACACCTCGTGGCCGTGCCCGTCGCTTCGACCTTCGCGGAGTTCTTCGGCTTCTTCATCACCCCGGATTTCAACCGTATCGGCGATTCTAAAGTCCACGTGGCCGCGCTCACCCTCGCCGCCGTGGCGTCCCTCCAAACCGTTTTGAATCTCGAAGCGGTGGACAAGATCGATCCGCGGCAGCGGTTGTCGCCCCCGAGCCGCGAGTTGATGGCGCAGGGCTGCGGGAATATCGTGTGCGGGATGATCGGCGGGTTGCCCGTCACCTCCGTCATCGTGCGCAGCTCGGTCAACATCAATGCGGGGGCGCGGACCAAACTCTCCGCCATCGTGCACGGCGGCCTGCTCCTCGCCAGCGTCGCGCTGCTCCCGGCCGCGTTGAATCTCATTCCGGAAGCGTGCCTCGCCGCGATCTTGCTCGTGACCGGATTGAGGCTGGTCAGCCCCGAACTCATCAAGGAAATCTGGCGGGCGGGACCGAATCAGTTCGTCCCGTTCGCCGCGACCGTGGTGGCCATCGTCTTCACCGATTTGCTCGTCGGGGTGCTCATCGGCCTGGCGGTCGCACTGGCGAACATCTTGCGGAGCAACGCCCGGCGGCCGCTGCGCAAATTCGTCGAGAAGCACATCGGCGGCGACGTGGTCCGCATCGAATTGGCGAACCAAGTGAGCTTCCTCAACCGCGCCGCGCTCGACAAGGTCTTACAAGAGGTGCCGGCCCGAGGGCACGTCCTGCTCGACGCCCAGCACACCGACTACATCGACCCCGACATCCTCGCGCTGATCCGCAATTACAAAGGCCATATCGCCCCCGCCCGCGGCATCGAGGTGAGCCTCCTCGGCTTCCAAGACCGATATCTACTCCGGGATCAAACCCAGTTCGTCGATTATTCGACGCGGGAATTGCAGAGTGCGCTCACCCCCCTTCAAATCCTCCAACTGCTGCGGGAAGGCCACGAGCGATTCCGCACGAACCGCCGCCTGTCGCGCGATCTCCGCCGGCAGATGATGGCCACGGCCGAGGGTCAGCACCCGTTGGCGGTCATCATCGGGTGCATCGATTCCCGAAGCCCCGCCGAGATCCTGTTCGACCTCGGCGTGGGCGATATTTTCAGCGTGCGTTTGGCCGGCAACATCGTCAGTCGCAAAGCGCTCGGCAGCGTCGAGTACGCTTGCGCGGTGGCCGGGGCGAAGCTCATCGTGGTCCTCGGCCACACGCGCTGCGGGGCGGTGACGGCCGCGGTGAAGCACAGTTGCGAACCGGATCCCGATCGCGCGCCCGCTCCGGGCGGGCACATCCATCACATCGTGGATGACATCCGTCACTCCATCACCCCGGAGACCACGGCCGCGTACCGGGCCGCATCCGGCGAAGGCCAGTACGAGATCGTCGACGGCGTGGCGCGCCGGAACGTCCTGCGCGTCGTGGACACGATCCTGCGCGACAGCCAAGCGATCCGCGCGTTGGTGTACGAGGGGAAGATCGGGGTCGTGGGGGCGCTGTACGACGTGGGAACGGGAGAGATCGATTACCTGATCGCGCAAGGCGTGAACGCGGCCGAAGCGAAGATGTCCGACCCAATCGCGACCGAACCGCCGGCGATCGAGTAGGTGGCTGATTGCTGATATCTGATCGCCGACAACTGTCCCATGCAAAACCGGTGAAACGAAACAGAGTTCGGCAATCGGCGGACAGATATCAGCCCAAACCCACAGTCACAGCCTAGCCGCGCTGCCATCTTCCATTCCGCACTCCCCCCGCATATCTTTCCTATACCATCCGAAAATAGGACTCCGCCAATGATCACCCCTCCTCTGCTGCGCGGTCGCACTTACGAAAACATTACCGAGACGTACGGGAATACGCCGCTCATCAAGCTGAAGCGCATCACCGAAGGATGCGTGGCGACCGTCGCCGGGAAGCTCGAAAACTTCAACCCGCTCTGGAGCGTCAAGGACCGCATCGGCGTGGCCATGCTCGATGCGGCCGAGGCCGCGGGGAAGGTCACCAAGGACACGGCCATCATCGAGGCCACCTCGGGGAATACCGGCATCGGACTCGCGTTCGCCTGCGCCGCCCGAGGGTACCGGCTCATCATCACCATGCCCGAAAGCATGTCGCTCGAACGCCGGCGGCTGCTGAAAGCGTTCGGGGCGGAGCTGCACCTGACGCCGCGGGAACTCGGTATGAAGGGGGCCGTGGCCAAGTCGGAGGAACTGTTCCGCGAGATGGGCGGGGAGCCGAAGGCGTTCATCCCGCAGCAATTCCAGAACCCGGCCAACCCGGAAGTGCACCGCCGCACGACGGCCGAGGAAATCTGGCGCGACACCGCCGGGGAGATCGACATCTTCGTGTCGGGCGTCGGCACCGGCGGCACCGTCACCGGTTGCGGGGAAGTGTTCAAGGCGCGCAAGCCGGGGGTGAAGATCATCGCCGTGGAACCGGCGGCCAGCCCGGTCATCACGCAGTTCATCGCCGGGAAGACGCTGCAGCCGGGACCGCACAAGATCCAAGGGATCGGCGCGGGGTTCATCCCCGGCAACCTGAACACGAAGATCCTTGACGAAGTCATCACAGTGACGGACGACGAGTCGTTCGAGATGGCCCGCCGATTGGCGAAGGAAGAGGGCATGCTGTGCGGCATCAGCTGCGGTGCGGCGGCCGCGGCGGCGGTGAAAGTGGGGATGCGGCCGGAGAACGCGGGCAAGCTGATCGTGGTGGTTCTGCCCGACTTGGGCGAACGCTACCTGAGCACGGCGCTCTACCCGCAGGAGTGATGTAACGGGGGTGTAAAAAAAGCGAATACGTACATACCGCCCCGTCGGAGGGCGCGGTACGATTGAGGGCCGTGGATTATTCCACGGCCCGCGTTCGTTTCCGGGAGCCGACGATGCTGCGATTCGCGTCAATGATGCTCGTTTTTTCCGCGGGCATGCTCACGGCCGCGCCGGTGCCGAAGGTCAAGGTGAAGGACGCCGACGCCCTACTGGGGAAATGGGTGCTCGTCGAACTCTCCCACAATGGGATGGGCGCCAAGGAGGGCTATCAGGACGCCGTGGTCACCTTCGACAAGGCCACGATGTCGGTGAAGAAGGCGACAGAGAAGGAAGGGGGCGAGGTGATGCGTTACACACTCGACCAAGACAAGAAGCGGATCGATTTCCGACCGAACGAAGGGGCGAACGTGGAACTGCAGGGCGTCTACGAACTCGACGGGGACACGCTGATCATCGCTATCCCGATGGCGGGTAAAGGCGAGCGACCCAAGGAAGCGAAACCCGGCCCGGGGATTGCTTACCTCAAGCTCCAGCGCACCAAAGAGGAGAAGAAATGATGCTGCGCCCCGTTCTCCTTTCACTTATCAGTGCTGCGCTGGCTTCGGCGGCGCCGGTGCCGAAGGAGTTGAAGCAGACCGATGAGCACAAGATTCTCGGCACATGGGAGATGGTGCGCTATTCGTGTTACGGCCAAGATCAGGTGCTGACGAAACGAGTGCAATGGCAGTTCGACCCCGACGGAAAAGGCGCGCTGATCAATGCGAACGGTCGGCAGGACAGGGGATACAAGCTCTTGCCGGCGGAGTCGGCGAACGCGGCCAAGGGATTCGATTACAACTGGGATTACTTCCGCATGAAAGGCTTGTACCGGCTCGATGGCGATTCGCTCGTAATCGCTCTCAACAATGATGGGGGCAAGGTTCGGGCCGCCGAACTCGGGCCGGGAAAGAACTTGTGGTATTGGGAATTCAAACGCGTCGTTTCGGAGAGGTAGCGATGCTGCGATCCTTCATCATCCTTCTGCTCTCGGTCCCGCCGGCTTCGGCGGCGCCGGTGCCGAAGGAGTTGAAGCAAACCGACGAACAGAGGATCCTCGGGACCTGGGACATGGTCCAGCATTCCATGGGCGGCGTTCTGCCGACGCCGAATACGGCGAAGTGGCGGCTCGAACCGGACGGCCAAGCATTCATCGTAAATCCCGGCGAAAGCGCCATCGCTTACAAGCTTCACCAAGAGATGTCGCCCAAAGGCTTCGATTGGAACTGGCCGACATCGTCCCACCCCGGCTTGTACGAACTGAACGGCGACACGCTCAAGGTCGTCATCATG
>JAYTBD010000445.1:0-1643 GCA_043737155.1 Fimbriiglobus sp.
CCGCAACTCGACAAGCTCCGCAAGCTCCCCGGCCGCGACGGCGTCGTCATCTCGGACAACTTCGCCGCGTGGCACAAGGTGAAGGTCGGCGACACCATCACCCTGAACTCGCCCAACGGCCCGGTGAAACTCGTCGTGCTCGACCAAGCCGAGGATTACTCTTGGAGCCGCGGCACGCTCTTCATCGACCGGGCCGTCTACTCCCGGCTCTTCCGCGACAACCAGATCGACATCGCCCACGTCTTCGTGACCCGCGCCAGCGACGAAGCCCGCCTCGCGGCCAAGGAGCGCGTGAGCGGGTTCGCCGCCGACCGCGGCTACGTCACCGCCGACCGCTCCGCCATCCGCAAGATCCTCGGCGACATCATCGAGCGCGTCTACAAGCTCGTCCATTTGCAGCAGGTCGTCGTCGGCTTGGTCGCAGCCCTCGGGGTCGTCACATCGCTGCTCATCTCGGTATTGCAGCGCAAGCGCGAACTCGGCTTGTTGCTCGCGGTCGGCGCCACCCCGGCCCAAGTGATCCGCACCGTGCTCTACGAAGCGGTGCTGATGGGCCTGTTCGGCACCGTGCTCGGCTTCTTCATCGGCGTGCCGCTGGAGTGGTACGTCGTCCGCGTCGTGCTCTTCGAGGAATCGGGCTTCGTCTTCGACGTGGTGCTGCCGTGGAAACAAGCCTTCGGCATCGGCGGGGGCGCGATGGTGGTGGCCACGCTCGCGGGGTTGCTCCCGGCGCTGCGCGCGGTAAAGACTCGCATCCCCGATGCGATCGCGTACGAGTGAGCGACTTTCCGTAGGGTGCACCTATCGATTTTGGCATCCGCCCGTCTTACTTGCTGATTGCTGTTATCTGATCGCTGACAACTATCCCATTCAAAACCGTTTGAAACGAGACAGTAGTCAGCGGTCAGTTGTCAGCAAGACCTAGCAACTCGACTCTCGGCTGGACGCTATTACTTGGCCTTACTCCGTATCACTCGCACCTCCCACATCGGACGCGGTCACTGTCCCCGTCAGTTGAATACTCTCGGTGTGCGGTGCTGATATCGACGGCGAGATGCGGCACTCGGAGTGGAAAGGTGTCCCGGTAAGAGAGGCGCAACCGCCTTTCTTCCCCATACCCTAAACCCCATACCCCACACCCGATTGCAGCACCATGATCGAACTCGAAGGTTTGACGAAATCGTTTGCCGGGCCGGACGGGAAGCCCGTGTTCGCCGCCGAAGACATCAGCTTCTCGGTGAAGCCGGGGGAGGTCTTCGGCTTGCTCGGGCCCAACGGGGCGGGGAAAACCACGACGCTGCGGATGCTCTGCACGGTGCTCAAACCGACGGCCGGGTTCGCGTCCATCGCCGGGTTCGACGTCGGGACGCAGCCGTCCGAGGTCCGCAAGTCGATCGGGTTTCTTTCGGCTAATACCGGCGTTTACGACCGCATGACGGCCCGCGAAATGGTCACGTACTACGGGCGTCTGTACGGGTTGAGCGGCAAGGTGCTCGACGACCGGCTCGATGTTCTGTTCGACCAATTGCAAATGAACGATTTCCGCGATGTCGTCGGCGGACGGCTCAGCACGGGGATGAAACAGAAGGTGTCGATCGCGCGGGCGCTCGTCCACGATCCGCCGGTGTTGATCTTCGACGAAC
>JAYTBD010000446.1:0-1642 GCA_043737155.1 Fimbriiglobus sp.
AGCGGGACGTTCCCATCTTCATACGCTTTTTGCGCCCGGCGGATGGACGCGTCCACCTCCGGGCGGATGGTTTTGCGGAGGATGTCGAGTTCCGCCGAACTTTGGCGGTAGCGGGTCTGGGCCAGTCGGACATCGAGCACGATCTGATTGTGCACCGTCTGCCGACGGCGATTCAGTTGTTCTAGTTCGGCCTCCGCCCGGGCGATCCCACCTTGGTTGCGGTTGAAGATCGGCAACGTGACGCGGATGGCGGGGCCGAATTCGTGTCCGTTCGCCCCGCTGGTCGCATCGAGGATGCCGAGCGCGCGAATCCAACCGAGCTTGGCGATCCTCAATCGCTCGGCGGCAGCTTGTGCGGCGACGTCCGCCGCGACGGCATCGGGCCGGGCCTGCACCGCTTCGTCCACAAGGGTTTCCAGATCGGGCTCAACGGCGCCCAATTCCTGCGATGGCAGAATAGGCAATCCGCCGGCGAATCCCGACAGGCCTGTAAAGTTCTTCAACCGTTCCTCGGCGAGTGTCACCTCGTAACCGATCCGCGTCCGATCCTGTTTCGCTTGCAGCGCGTCGATCTTCGCCGTGACCGATTCCTGTTCGCTGGCGTCACCCGCCTTCAGCCGCTTCTCCGCGAATTTGGCGATGTTGCCCCGCAACTCCAGCGATTGATCGGCCACCGCGACCCGGTCCTTTGCCAGCACGAGGTCGGCGTAGGCTTGGCGGGTATCGCGGATCAGGTCGAGCGCGGTTTGCGTGAGCCGCTGGGCCGCGCGGACATTCTCCCGCTCGGCCGCGCGGATGCGCACCGGTCGCAACCAGAGCGCTTCGAGGGGGAAATCGAGCAAGTATTTGAAGGGCTTGTCCGTGACCCCGAAGAAGTAGACGATCTCCGGGTTCGGCAACAACCCCGCCTGAACGAGGTCGGCCCGCGTCAGCCGCAGTTCCACGAGCAACTCTTGGAACAGCGCGTTGTTCCACAAAGCGAGCAGCACGAGTTGTTCTTCGGTCAGCGGTACGCCGCGGTCGATTCCCGGTGGCAGTATCACTTGCGAAGTCGAACTGCCCGGCCCCACGGTGTATCCGGTGCGCTGTTCTAGATTCGCCGAGACACTGTCCCGGATGTGAGCCGATGGCGTCGCGCATCCCGCCGCGATCAATGGGAATAAACCGAGGCACAACAAAAGTCGCCGGCTCGCCATATCGCTTGTTATCGACCGTGCTGCGCGGCGAGTTCAACGAATGAAGCGGAAAGACCACGCACAGCTCGGCCACTTTGTTCATTTTACCCTCTTTCCTTCAATACCCGAAGCGTTCCGGTAAACTGCTGAGACTGGCCTCGAGGATTCGACATGAACCGGATCATGCTGGAAGAACGTGTGAACGGCGATGGCATACTGCACTTCGAACTTCCGCTCGGCCCGGCCGAAGCGGGTCGCGATGTGCGCGTGACCGTCGAAACGATCGAACCGAAACGGCCGATGACCCAAGAGGAATGGCAAGCCATCATCTTGGAGATGGCGGGTAGTTGGCAAGGCGAATTCGAGCGGCCGGATCAGGGCGTTCTGGAAGAGCGGGATCCGCTGCCGTGAGATCCTCGAAAAGGCGAGCCGACTGCGAGAGCTGTCGGTGATTCGCATGTGCGGCA
>JAYTBD010000447.1:0-4263 GCA_043737155.1 Fimbriiglobus sp.
ACCCGCCGCGGGACGCTCAGCCCGGCTCTCGTGGTCCCGCTGGTCAGCCCCACGCCGTGGCGGGTCGAGTTCCTGTTGAACTTCAACATGCGGTTTTGATCGGCTGCGTTCTCGTTATTGACTGTCAGGAAACGAATGCCATGCGGAGCATTGTCGTCTTTCGCTCCGCGAAAGGCAGGTTCAGCAAAGAGTGTGTTGCCGGAACTGAATATCTCCCGAGACCATTCTTTCGCGGAGCGAAAGACGACAATGCTTCGCATGGCATTCGTTTCCTGACCGTCAGTACCAAAGCCTGCGATCCGCTACTCATCCGATTTTTCGATGCCCATGATGCGGTCGAGTTCGTCGAGGGTGCCCGACTCGCGGATGATGGCCCGCATCAGACTGGGGAACGGCAGGCTCCCCAAGCGGACGCAGCGCTCCAGCATGAACGGGATCGGGCTGTGCGGTTCGATGCGTTTCAGCGTCGTCGCGATGGCTTCGATCCGGCGGTACAACTCTTCGCGCGAGTTCCCCGGAGGTTCCGACCCGGGCGAACCCGGCGGAGACGAATGCGATTCGACGCCCGCGTCCACGGCACTGTCTTTCGGTGCCGCGCCGAATTCGATCCCGCGCCGGTGACCGATTTCACACACCATCTGCAGGCAGTTATCGATGGCGGTGCCGACGCTGGCGGTGTTTTCCGGCGACAAAAAATTCGGGGCGACATCGTTGCCGAGTTTCTCGTCGAGCGTCGCCGAAAGCCCTTCCAACGCCGTCCGCGCCGCGGTCAGATCCTCGAATGCGGCGGTCAACCCCGGCATATCGACCTTGGCCAACCCATCTTCGAGTTCCCCTTTGCGGGCGGGGGTGATCCAATCGACGTAGGCGTAGGTCTTCTGCCCCGCCTTCACCAGCGGCAGTGCGCGGACCGCTTGCGGGAACTTGGCCCCGCGCATCGCATCGTTGAGCCAGTTGAAAGCCCCGACGCGCACCTCGGCATCCTCTCCCGGACCGGGGATCGGATGGAGGTAGTCCCAGCATTCCGCGGTCAAACGGCCGAGCAATTGCAACCCGTCGCGCAGCCCGGCCAAGCCGTGCTTCTTCGAAACCGCTTCGACCAAGCGCACGGCGAGCAGCAAGTCCTTCGACTTGTCTTTCAGGTTCTCCGTCGCCAAGCGGATGACTTTGGGCCAGTCCGCCTGCCGGCCCGCGGTGCTCGAATCGAAATCGTCCGGCTCCTTGCGGAGTTCGTCGAGTTGCAGCCGCACGGAGTCCGCGAGCGGCTCTCCCGACGGCGACGATTCCGAGATGGGGAGGACGAGTTCGTCGAGTTGCAGCACGGCGGGGGAAGGCAAAGGAGATCCTCGCTAGGGTTTCTTGATCACTTCGAGCTCGGCCACCGCGCGTTGTACGGAACCGGGTTTGGTCGGCTCCGCCGGGACGAACCGCCAGATCGGGAATTTCGCGTGCAGGCTCCGCACGATGGTCGGCATCGGGATCTCGTCCGGGGAAGCGAGCACGATGAAATGCTCCGTGCCTTTGGCTTTCCCGTTCAGCAAGCCGGTGATTCGGAACACGAACGGGGGCTTCTTGGGCGTCAGGGTGCTTGGCTTATTGGCTTTCAACTTCATGCCCCCTCCGATTGACAGAATGCTCAGTTCCCCGTTCGACCACCGGTGGAGAACGAGGAAATGCCCGTCGATATCTGCACTGAGTTGGAGTTGGAACGGTTCTTCCGTATCGACCTGCTTGATGGCATCACTCTTCATGTTGACCACTTCGAGCGAGAGTTTCGGAAAGGGCGGAGCCGGGGACGAAACGGCCTTAGCGTAGAACGCTCCGAGCGGCGGCGAGTCGCTCACGACCGACTTCCGAGTGGCGAACGATTCGTTCAATTCGCCGTCGGGCTTGGTCTTGCCCGTGTGCGATGCCAAGTGGATGAGAGTCTTCACCTCCTCCGCCAAGCGGCTGGGGCCGGTCTTACCCATCAGCGCCTCGGCGAACCACTCCGCTTTCAAGAAGGGGATGGGCCGGAGTTGTTTCATGTCGCTCAGCGCTCGGTTCACCCGCGCCGCATCGGGGCCGGTCACGGGTGTCGCATCCGGGTATTCGAGCAGGATCAGGTCGTAAGCGTTCATCGGGAACACGCCGTCGGCGGTGCCGTCCACGACTTTGACGAATAAGTCCGCCGCGTGCCAGCCGAGGGTGCGGATGTCGAGGCGGAAGAGGGTCGCCGAATCGTCCACGGGTTGCGGCGGGGCGGACGCGGCTTCTGTTGCGACGGCAATAGCTTTCTGCAAGTTGAATTCTTGCGTTTTTAGACTCGGCGCTTCGGTGCCCGGCGGCACGAGGTGGGCCATCGAAATGTAGCGGGCGAAGGGCCGATCTTTCTCCGCGACTTGGGCGAAGTCGTCGAGGAGAACGCGCAGCGTCGTGGCCGGGTCGAACGCCTTCGGATAGCTCGGCGCCTTCGCGGCGATCCACTGCGCCAGGATGGCAATTTCGGACTCTTTGGGTCGCGGATGCCCGGCGGGGGGCATCGAGCCGTCCCCGAGGAACTCGAGGATCTGCGAGCGGGGTCCATTCTTCGCCGCGAACGGCACCGGCGATTGGAGCGAGACGAGTTGCTTGTGATCGAGCACCGCGAGCGAGCTGAGGGGCGAACCGTCCTTGTGGCATTCGCCGCAGTATTTATGGAGGATCGCGCGCGATTGGATGGCGAGGTCGCCCGATTGGCGCCGCGATAGTCCGGGTTCGGCGGCGACGACAGTGGTCGCCGAGATCAACAGCAGTACCGACGAATAGAGAACCTTCATCGACGGACTCCTCACCGAGCTTGAACGATCAATTCTTCGGCTTGAAGTACCGCAGGCTGATGTCCGACACGGCCGTCTCCGAACTGGGGACGAAGTACGCTTGCTGCGTTTCGGACAACTCGGCGACATCCCCCTTCACCACGAAGCCCCGGCCGTTCTTCGCGTCTTTGCCGATGCCGCGCAGTTCGCTTTGCAAACTCTTGAGCGACTGCGGGCGGATTCCGTTCGGGGCGGCGGTGCCGCGCGCCAGCGCGACGATCTGGGCGTCGTCCTTGGGCTCCGGCTTGTTGATCTTCGTGCCGTCGGTCGTCGTCGTGCCGAGGAACGCCACGAGGCGGAAGGTCCCGGCGTGATCGCCGTAGCGGACCGCGTCGGCGCGGCCGTCTTCCGGGGCGACGACCGCGAACGGCAGCGCCTCTTTCGCGCTCGTCTGGAAGCCGATGATCGTGGTCTCGGTCTCCGGTTCGAGGATCCACTTCCGGCACGCGAACGGGACGGCTTTCTCTTGATACAAGGTGCTCTCGCCGTTCACCAACAGCACGACGCCGTAGGTTTCTTTGGTCGGATTGCTCAGCACGAATGACACGCGGTCTTTGGGTTTCGGGGTCGGTATCGAGTTGCCCGTGACATCGACGACCGCGTCGTTGTACTTGATGATCCACTTCACCGGGCAATCGGCGAGCGGCGCGAACGGCTTCGCTTGTTCCGAAATCGCGGTGGCCGAAAGCTTCATCTCTTCGACAATTTCCTGCTGGGCTTCCGCGGGGAGTTTCTCGCCCGACACGAGGGCCTTCCGCCGCGCGGCCGGCATGGTGTAGCTCAGCCCGGTTTGGGCGAGCAGTTCCGGCCCCGGCGCCACCGTCATCGGCCGGCCCACGTCTTCGAGTTTGCCGTCGGCTTTGAACATCTGGAATTGCACGGTCATCGTCTTCAAGCCGCTGTCGATGCTCGCGCTGCCGACGAGGAACGCGCTCGGTTCGACTTTATCCCGGCTCCACGCCAGTTCGAATTTCTTGGCGAAGAAGGCCTGACGCCCCTCGGGCGTGCGGTGGTTGGCGTCGGTCATGGCGTTCTTGACCACGAACGCGCTCGGCTGCTCGATGATGCCGAATTCGGGGTCGGCGTTGCCGAGGATGAGCGCCCGCTGCGTCTGGTTGGCCAAGCTCTGGTTGATGTCCCCGGCGTCGTCTTGCAACGCGGAATCCTTGCCCTGGCGGATCAGAAACTTCAGCACGCCGACGTTGGTGCAGCCGCGTTTCTTCAACTCCTCGATCATCGGCCCGGCTTGCTTTTGCAACGCGGCGGAGAAGCTGGGTTCGTCGGCGCGGACGGACCCGGCCATGGCGGCGATGAACAGTATGGCGGTGGCGGAGCGGAACATCGGAAAGACCTCGCGGTGGATTCTTCTATCGGTCTATGCGAATTTTCAGCTTGTGCGGACACACAGGATAGATTCGGTGAGCCG
>JAYTBD010000448.1:0-1641 GCA_043737155.1 Fimbriiglobus sp.
GCGCGACGATGCGTCCATCGCTTCGGCGAACGCGGGTCGGCAATCCGGGTACGGTGTGTAGCCTCCGCCGTGGGCGCCGAACGCCACGGCCGTCGCGCCGGTGCCGATGGCCCACGACAACCCCACCGACAGTAGGATCATGTTGCGATTCGGCACGGCGGTGAGCGACATCGTCTCCGGCGCGTACTCGCCGGCGGGGATCGGTCGCGTCGGATCGGTGAGGCTGTTGGGACCGAAGAACCCGACGAGCGAAGTGAGGTCGAGAATCCGCCATTCGAGGCCGAGGTGGGCGGCGAGTTCCCGCGCGCAGGCCAATTCGCGGACGCCGTGGCGTTGGCCGTAGTCGACGGACAACGCCCGGAGGGTGTGGCCCTCCGAGCGCAAGTGGTACAGCAGTGTGGCGGAGTCGAGCCCGCCCGAGAAGACGGCGACGGCGTCAGCCACCGACGCTGAACCCGCCGAAGAAGCCGGGGTACACGTTGATCGAACTCACGGGGATGAGGCCCGTGGGGACCGTGTTGCCGAATGCGTCGCGCTGGGCCAAGCGGAAGCCCCGCAGGATCGAGCGCGAACCGCGGCCGCGCGAGGTCAGAATTTCGTCGATGCCGTCTCCGTCGAGGTCGCCCGCCGCGACCGCGACGCCCGCTTCGAAGGGCACGCTGGAGAGCGAAGTCGGGGAGAATTCCTCGTTCACGAAGAAGCTCGCGATTTCGACGCCGGAGAGTCCGCTGTAGACCTTGACGTGCGGGTTGCCCGCACGGCCCGCCCCGATGATCGTGTCCGCGAACCCGTCGCCATCGACATCCCCGGAGGCGATGTTGATTCCGCCGGTGAAGTCGGCCGCGAAGGCGACGCTCTCTTGGAGCAGTGCCCCGCTGGCCCCGTCGAAGATGCGGAAGACGGGCGTGCTTCCCTGACCGGCGGCGACCAAGATGTCGGCGAAGCCGTCCCCGTTGACGTCGCCGCCCGCCACGCGGACGCCGAACTGGAATCCGTTGAACGCGAAGAAGCTGCGGAGGTCTTGGCCGGTCCGGCCGTCGATGACTTTGACGTGCGAATTCCCGCGGGTGTCCGCCCCGACGATGATGTCGTCGAACCCGTCGTTGTTCAAGTCCGCCGAGGAGACGGTCACGCCGCCGTCGAAGGTCGGCGCGAAGGCGAAGAAGCTGGAGATTTCGCTGCCGTCGCCGCCGTTGAGGACGACGACGCGGGGTCCGGCGCCGGGCCCGGCGCCGACGATGACATCGTCGATCCCGTCGCCGTTCACATCGCCCACCGCGACGCGGAGGCCGCCCGCGAAGGCCCCGAAAGGCCGCGACGACCAGCGGACTTCGCCCGTGCTCGGTTCGAGGCCGCGGACATCGCCGGCGACGCCCGCTTCGGTCGCCACGGCGATGATCGACGAATCGGTGGAGTCCTCGAAGCCGCGGAAGCCGAAGTTGGCCCGGTCGGACAAGCGGATGAACCGGTTGTGCGGGCCGCCCAAAGTCGGATCGCCCGGGGCGGTATCGGTCGGCCCCGTCGAGTTCACGAACAACCGGTCGCCCGGCCCGCGCGCCCGGGGCCCCATCCCATCGACGAGGATGTTGATGATCGTGGACGGGGTGACGGTGAAGACATCGCCGACGGCGCCGAGTTCGT
>JAYTBD010000449.1:0-4262 GCA_043737155.1 Fimbriiglobus sp.
TTCGGGCTTGGGTTCCGGCTTCACCACCGGCTTGGGTTCGGGTTTCGGTTCCGGCTTCACGACCGGCTTCGGCCCGTCTTTCGGTTCCATACCGGCTTCATAGCCACGGTTGGTTCCCTTCATGATCTTCAGCCAGCCGTCGTAGCGGTCCTTATCCTTCGAGATAATCACGTACCCGAGGTCGAGCGTCTTCAGCAATCCGTCGAGGGCTTCGTCGGCCGGGACATCCTTCGCGGCGAAGGTCGTCTTGGTGTTCTTCGACACGCCGACGTCGAACGTCTGGCTGATGGCACCGAGTTTCAGATCTTCGAGTTGGCTCGAAATCTCCTTCAAAATATCGCCGATGGGTTCGTTCTTCGCGTCGATCGTCACCTTCCCTTTGAGCTTCTTGGTGCGTGTGAACGATGCTGCCGAAGTGTCCTTGGCGGCGTCGGCGATCGCCGTCGTCGCCCCGATTGCGACCGCGAGCAGGCCCAGTGCGAAACGGTTCATCGGCGCATCCCGGAAGAGTTGAAAACGACAATGGGACAATCTTACTCCATTGCGACGAGAGCGCCATAAAAATGGTTCCCATTGCGACCAAACGACCGTGGCCCAATCGGTGCGGTATTCATAAAATTATCGCAACGGGACCGTACAATCTTGCGACCGTAACCCGTGTGCCGGTATCCGGTTGCTTGTTGACGATCCGTTCAGGAGTCCCGGTTTGGCCAAGTCTTCTTCGACCCCGCCCAACGATCCGGCCCCGGTCGTCCTCCCCGATCTGCCCATCGATCCGCTCGACATCGTCGACGAGCTCCGGGATAGCTACCTCACTTATGCCCAGTCGGTCATCGTCAGCCGGGCGCTGCCCGACGTGCGCGACGGATTGAAACCGTCGCAGCGGCGGATCCTCGTCGCCATGAACGACCTCGGTCTCGGGCCGACCTCGGCGACGAGCAAGTGTGCCGGCATCATCGGCGAGACGATGAAGCGCTATCACCCGCACGGCGACGCGAGCATCTACGACACCCTCGTGCGCATGGCCCAAGACTGGATCATGCGGCAGAAGCTCATCCACGGCCAAGGGAACTTCGGCAGCATCGCCGGTCTCCCCCCGGCCGCACACCGCTACACCGAAGCGCGGCTGACCTACCCCGCCGCGGAGATGCTCGCCGATTTGGAATCGGACACGGTCGATTTCATCGACAACTACGACGGCAAGTACCGCGAGCCGTTGGTGCTGCCGAGCAAGTTCCCGAACTTGCTCGTAAACGGCGCGGTGGGGATCGCCGTCGGCATGGCGACCGATATCCCGCCGCACAACTTGCGCGAAATTTGCAACGGGATGATCCGGCTCATCGACAACCCCGATGTCAGCCTGATGGAACTGCTGGAAATCGTGCCGGGACCGGACTTCCCGACGGGCGGCGTCGTCATGGGCAAAGCCGGGATCTACCGGGCGTACTTGGGCGAGCGCAGCCGGATCACGCTGCGGGCGCGCGCCGAAATCGTCGAAGAGGGGAAGGGGAAGCTCCCCGTCATCATCATCAAGGAAGTCCCGTTCGAAGTGACCCGCAACCCGCTCATGGCCGAGTTGGGCGAACTGATCCGCGACGACCGTATCCCCGGGATGAGCTTCGTCCGCGACGAATCCTCGGCCCGCACCGGAGAACCCGTCCGCTTGGTCGTCGAACTCAAACGCGGGGCCGATCCGCACCTCGTCCTCAATCAGATTTATCAGTTCAGCCGGCTGCAGAAGACCGTCAGCATCGCCATGCTCGCCCTCGTCGAAGGTCGGCCGGAGTTTCTGACGCTCAAGCAGATGATGCAGAAATTCTTGGATCACCGCATCGTCGTGATCCGCCGGCGGACGAACTTCCTGCTCCGCGAAGCCAAGCGCCGCAGCCATGTTCTCGAAGGCCAGCTCATCGCCATCGCGAGTTTGGACTTGGTGATTCAAACCATCCGGCAATCGCCGTCGCGGGCCGAGGCCAAAGTCCGTTTGCAGGGTATGGGCGTCTCGCTGGAATTGATGAAATCGGCTCTCGGCGAAGTCGCCTTCGGGATCCTCCAAACCGAAATCGGGCTGCGCGACGAATACCGCATGACCGAACTGCAAGCCGAGGCGATCCTGCGCATGCAACTCGGGCAGTTGGCCAACTTGGAGCGCGACGAAATTTTGAAGGAGTACAACGGCATCCGCGACGAGATCCGCAGTTACGAAGCGATCCTCGGCAGCGACGCCATGGTGAACGACATCATCCGCGCCGACCTCGAATCGATGCGCGATCGCTTCGGCACCGACCGCCGGACGGAGATCACCGACGACGGCGGCGACGTCGAGATGGAAGACTTGATCGCCGACGAGCCGACGGTCGTGATGCTCTCGCACGAGGGCTTCATCAAACGGTTGCCGATCGAAACTTACCGCACCCAAGGGCGCGGCGGTAAGGGCGTCCAAGGGGGCCTGCGCGACAACGACTTCATCGAGCACTTCTTCACCGCGACGACGAAATCATTCCTGCTCTGCTTCACCGACAAAGGCCAGTGCTACTGGTTGAAGGTTTACCGGATCCCGGAAGCGAGTCGCACTTCGAACGGGCGTTCTATCGCCAACGTGCTCTCGTTGAAGGCGGATGAAAAGATCGCCAGCGTCATCCCCGTGCGCGAGTTCGAAGCGGGGACGTTCCTGCTCATGGCCACTCGTCAGGGACTCGTGAAGAAAACGAGCCTGATGGAGTACAGTCGGCCCCGGCAGGGGGGCATCATCGGCATCAATTTGGAAGAGGGCGACGCCCTGATGCAAGTCTGCGTCACCCGTCCCGGCGACGAAGTGGTGCTGAGTACGAAGCAGGGGATGGCGATCCGATTCGGCGAATCGGATGCGCGCGCGATGGGCCGCGGGGCTATCGGCGTGTGGGGCATCAAGCTCAACAAAACCAAAGACGACAGCTTGGTGGGGATGGTCGTCGCCGATCCGGACGGCTTTCTTTTGACCCTGTGCGAAAACGGCTTCGGCAAGCGTACTCCCTTCGGCGCGAATGAGGCAGCCCTGCCCGAAGGGGATGAAGCCGACGTTCCGGAGATCGTGGAAGCCGACGTTCCGGTTGCCGAAGGCGACGAGGAAAGTGAGACGGAGGACGGACCCGCCGAGAAGGGTGGCATGCGCTACCGCAAGCAACGGCGCGGCGGCAAAGGCGTGAAGGACGTGAAGGTCACGGCGAAGAACGGCCCCTGCGTCGGCATCGTCGCCGTGCGTGCCGGCGATGAAATCATGGTCATCACGGCCCAAGGGATGGTCGTGCGGACGAAGGTCGATGACATCCGCATCGTCGGACGCAACACGCAAGGCGTGAAGATCATGACCCCGAACGCCGGGGACAAGATCATCACGCTGGCGAAGCTAGCCGGCGAATCGACCCCCGACGAAGTGATCGGTTTGCCCGATCCCCCCGCCCTCGCTCTGGAGTAATTCATGCGCGTGCTCATCACCGGCGGCTACGGGTTCATCGGGGCGTGGATCATCCGCACGCTGCTGCGGCGCGGCGACGAAGTCTTCGTCTACGACCTGCGCGAAGACAATCGCCGCTTGAAAATGATCCTGCCCGAAGAGGAGTTGGCGAAGGTCACGTTCGTCGTCGGGGACGTGTGCGAATTGCCGGCGCTCACAGGCGCGCTCAAGACTCACGGGGTCACGCACATCATCCACTTGGCCGGCTTACAAGTACCGACCTGCCGGCTCGATCCGCTCCTCGGGGCCAAGGTCAACGTCCTCGGCACCCTCGCCGTGTTCGAAGCGGCCAAGGCGCTCGGGGGCAAGATCGAACGGATCGTCTACGCCAGTTCCGCCGCGGTTTACGGTGGCCCGGACAACTATCCGACCGGACCGCTGCCGGACGATTTGACGCTGGTGCCGAGCACGCACTACGGCGTCTTCAAGTGCTGCAACGAGGGGAACGCCCGCATCTATTTCCAGGACCACGGCATCAGCAGCGTCGGATTGCGGCCGTGGACGGTCTACGGCGTCGGCCGCGATCTCGGCATGACGAGCGAACCGACCAAGGCGATCAAAGCCGCGCTGCTCGGCCGGCCCTACGCCATCAACTTCGGCGGCTGGACCGACTTCCAATACGTCGCCGATGTCGCAGACACGTTCGTCCACAGTCTGGACCGGCCGTACCGCGGATCGAAGAGCTACAACCTGCGCGGCGCGGTCGTCCACATGAGCGCGTTCCACGAAGCTTTGGTCGCGGTGCTACCCGGAGCGGCGGAGTTGGTCA
>JAYTBD010000450.1:0-1640 GCA_043737155.1 Fimbriiglobus sp.
GGATTGCCGCAAGTGCTCGCGGGACTGCGGTCCGCCCAACGCGCCGGGTTCGACCCGATCAAAGTGAACGCCGTGGCGATCCGCGGCTTCATCGAACACGACGCCGTACCGCTGGCCCAGTTCTGCCGGGACGAGGGTTACGAACTTCGCTTCATCGAGTACATGCCGATCGGAGCCGAACTCTGGGAGCGCGACAAGGTCGTCTTCGCCCACGAACTGCTGGAGTGGCTCGAAGCCGGTGTCGCCCCGCTCGGCCCCGCGGCCGACTACGACCCGCGCTCCCCGGCCATGGATTTCGAATACGCCGACGGCCGCGGTCGCCTCGGGATCATCGCCTCGGTGTCGCGGCCGTTCTGCCGGAGTTGCAACCGTATCCGCTTGACCGCCGAGGGCAAGCTGCGCAACTGTTTGTTCGCTTTGGACGAAATCGATGTGAAGCCGTTGATCCGAACCGGGGACGATGCCGGCCTCCGCGCGGCGATGTTGGCGAATGTGCGCGACAAATGGGAAGGTCACGAGATCAACACGGCGAAGTTCGTCAAGCCCTTGCGGACGATGCACGCCATCGGGGGGTGAGCAAAACTGCTGGCTTCTCCATCGTTCCGAGCAATACTGGCATGCGAACGCGAAAATGTGCCGTGGGTTTGCCAGTCGCTCTCGCAGTTCCGCAATAAATAGGCCATCCCATTCCCCGAGCAGGGTATACCGGTTGAATTCTCGGTCGTCTACGGGTAGGTGGATGGGTTCGGAATGACCGGATCGGACAACGACAGACAGTACGTTCGAGTGTCATTTCGTAAAGCCGATGAACAATTTCTTTTTCAGGCATCGGAAACTCTGCTGCGAAGGCATGACTTCCTCTTCGATGTCCGTTGGAATATTGTTGGTGTGTAGGAAAGCGTGGTCGGGCTCGTGGGCGAGCGTCCATTGCTGTCTGTCACCCGGCAGTTCCTTATCGACGAAAAAAGAGGGGGTATTCCAATGGGCCGTAGGTGTGCGGCGTCGATATTTATATTTTTGAAGTCGCGCTATAGTACGATTCCGCCGGAACTGTCAACAAGGTTTGTGAGTTCCCTGCCCGGCCCCATTGAAACTCTCCACGCCGCCAGCAACATCAGGCAAACAAGATGACTGCAGAAAAAATACAACGTTCACTTCCTCAGCAGCGTCTTCGGCAAACCGTACTCCGCGTCCTTCGGCACTTTCGTCCCCAAAAAATAAGCCCCGATGGCGGCGCTGTGCAGCGGGGTCACGGTTTCGGTTCGTTTGCCTCCGGCGATGCCGGGGCCGTAAACCAGCAGCGGGACGTGGGTGTCGTAGGCGTGCGGGCTACCGTGAGTCGTCCCGCTGGCGAGCTTATCGCCGATGCTCACCGAACGGATGAGGTGATACGGCCGGAGGACGACGTACACATCGCCGCTGCGATCCGCGTGAAATGAACGCAGCACCCATTTACTGATCGCGTCGTCGCCGACCAAGCCCGCTTTCAAACCCTCGTAGGTGTAAGCTTGCAAGATGCCATCTTGCTTGCGCAGGTACTCCGCCAAAGCGATGGCCACATCGTCCGGCTTCAACTTTTTCGCGGCGAGCAATCGGTGGTTCAGGTAGATATACGGCGCGCTCACCGCTTCCAAGTAACG
>JAYTBD010000451.1:0-4254 GCA_043737155.1 Fimbriiglobus sp.
CGCTGCTCCGGCACTGGTTCCACACGGCCCACCGCATCGGCGGGCGCAAGTTCGAGTATCACATCGCCCAGCGCGAAGCCGTGCAGACGCTCGTCTATCTGTTCGAGGTGGCGAAGGTCCGGCGGGTGACCAAGCTCATCGAAACCTTCTCTGCGCAGGCCGATTTGAAACTCCTTTCCCACGACGAATTCGCCCGCTACTGCTTGAAGATGGCAACCGGCAGCGGCAAGACCAAGGTGATGAGCTTGGTCATCGCGTGGCAGTATTTGAACGCGTGCTGCGAAACGAGCGGCGCCGAGTACGCCAAGACGTTCCTGATCATCGCGCCGAACGTGATCGTCTTCGAGCGGCTGCGCAGCGACTTCGAAGGCGGGTTCGTCTTCCGCACCGATCCGGTGATCCCGGCCGAGTTCAAGACGTTCTGGGATATGAACTATTACGTCCGCGGGGACGCCGAGCGCACCAGCAGTGAAGGGGCGCTTTACCTCACGAACATCCAGCAGCTTTACGAGAAGGACGAGGCGAAGTCGGACGAGCCAGATGCGCTGGCGGCGATGATGGGTTCGAAGCCGCCGGCGAAGGTGCAAACGGCGGAGGACTTCCCGCCGCGGATCGCCCGGCGCGGCGGGCCGATCGCGGTGCTCAACGACGAGGCGCACCACACGCACGACGAGGATTTGGCGTGGAACGAGTGCATCCGCCGGTTGCACGCGGCGGCGCCGCTGGCGGGGCAGTTCGATTTCTCGGCCACCCCCCGCCATACCAAAGGGGAGCTGTTCGCGTGGACGGTCTACGACTACCCGCTGAAGCAGGCGATGATCGACCGCATCGTGAAGCAGCCGGTCAAGGGGGTGATGAAAGGGATCGGGGAAAAGCCTTCGGCGATCGCCAGCGTGCGCTACGACGCGTACCTCGTGGCCGGGGTCGAACGCTGGAAGGAGTACTGCGTCCAATTGAAGCCGCTCGGTAAAAAGCCGCTGCTGTTCGTCATGCTGAACGACACGAAAGAGGCGGATGAAGTCGGCGACTTCTTGCAGAGGCGCTACCCCGAATCGTTCGCGGGGGACAAATTGCTGGTGATCCATACGGATCGCCGGGGCGATGTGGTCAAGAAAGACATCGGGGTGTTGCGCGAGACCGCCCGCCACGTCGATCGCGGCAGCAGCCCGGTCAACGCCATCGTGTCGGTGATGATGCTGCGCGAAGGCTGGGACGTGCAAAACGTCACGGTGATCGTCGGCCTGCGGCCTTACTCGTCCAAGGCGAACATCCTCCCGGAGCAAACGGTGGGGCGCGGTCTGCGGCTGATGTTCCGCGGCGATACCGACGCCTATACCGAGCGCGTCGACATCATCGGCAACAAGACTTTCATCGAATTCGTGGAGCAGTTGGAACGCGAAGAAGATTTCAAGTTGGATGAGTTCGAGGTCGGCGAGGACAAGGTCGTGATCGTCCACATCGCCGTGGATGAGGCGAAGAGGGCGATGGACATCGCGGTGCCGGACTTGACGCCGATCTTGGTGCGGAAGTCGTCGCTGGAGCAAGAGATCGCGGCGCTCGACATCCCCGCCTTGGACAGACCGCTGCCGGTGAAGGAGGACAGCAAGGAGGCGCGGGAGTTCCGCTACGAGGGGCACGACCTCATCACGATGCAGAAGCTGTTCGACCGCGATTACACGATCCCGACCCCGCAGACGGCGGAAGAAGTCATCGGGTACTACGCCAAGCGGATCGCCGAGGCGGTCAAGCTGCCTTCGCAGTTCGCCGCGCTCGCGCCCAAGGTCCGCGAGTTTTTGGAAGAGAGCGCCTTCGGCCGCAAAGTGCAATTGAACACCGCGGAGATGGTGAAAGCGATTTCCACCAATGTGGCGAGTTACATGACGATTACGTCGTTCGTCAAAGCGCTGCGGAAACTGGTCGTCGACGAGTTGGAACCGGCGCTCCGCTCCGCCGGCAAGCCCCTGTCGACGACGGTCCCGTTCCCGTGGTCGCGGCCGACGGTGAAGGCGAAGAAGTGCCTCTTCAATTTGGTGCCGTGCTTGAACAAGCTCGAAGAATCGTTCGCCAAGTTTTTGGAGAAGGCCGACGACATCGTGCGGTTCAGCAAGCTGCCGGAGAAGTTCGGGTTCATTGTCGAGTACACCGATTCGATGAGCAACCTCCGGCACTACGAACCGGATTTCGTGGCCGTGGATGCGGGCGGGGTGCATTACCTCATCGAGACGAAGGGGCAAGAGAATATCGACGTGGCGCACAAGGACCGCGCCGCCACGCTCTGGGCCGAGAACGCCACGGCGCTGACGGGCACGCCGTGGGTTTACCTGAAGGTTTTGCAGAGCGTGTACGAGAAACTCGAACCGACCGAGTTCGCCGACCTGCTGAACGCCCGCTGAATGTCCGAGTCTACAATCGAAATGGTGACGCGGCCCTTCACCCGGGTCGTCATTTCGATTTCTCCCATTCGCCCGAAGCCATCGTCTCGAATTCGGCTTCCGTCAACACCCGCACGCCCAACTCCTTCGCTTTCGCCAGTTTGCTCCCGGCCTCTTCCCCGGCCAGCACGTAGTCGGTCTTCTTCGAGACGCTCCCCGACGTTTTCCCGCCCAAATCCTTGATGCGCGTCTCGATGGTGATGCGGTCGTAATTCACCAGCGACCCCGTCACGACGACGGTCTTGCCGAGCAGCGGTTGCGTGCCGGGGGCGACCACTTTCCGCTCGTGGGTCAGCTTCAAGCCGAGTCCGCGCAGCTCCTCGACGAGCGACCGGCCCGGTTCGGTATGAAAGAATTCGAAAAGGCTCTCAGCGCGCGTGGGCCCGACGCCTTTGACCTTCTCGAAGTCCTCCGCCGTGGCCGCGACGACTTCGTCGAGGCTCGGGAAAACTTCGACGACGAGGTCGCTCATGCTGCCGCCGACGCCGTAGATCGTGAGTGCGGGCAGTAGCCGGGCGAGACCGCGCGACTTGCTCGCCTCGATGCCCGCGAGCAGGTTCTTCGCTTTCGTTTTGGCGAACTTCTCGAGCGTCAGCAATTGCTTCTCTTCGAGGCGGTAGAGATCCGCCACCGACTTCACGAGGCCGCTGTCCACGAGCTGCTTGGCCACCTCCTCGCCGAGGCCGTCGATATCCATGCGGTCGCGCTTGGCGAACGAGATGATGCGCTTCGTCACCTGCGCCGGGCAACGGCCCACATCGGAGCAATAGAACCCGTAGCTGATGGCCGACACGTCCTTCTCGATCGGCGCCCCACAGACGGGGCAAGCCGTCGGCCAGACGAGCGGCTCCGACTTCGCCGGCCGGGCTTCGAGGACGACGCTGACGACCTGCGGGATGATCTCCCCGGCCTTCTCGACGACGACGGTATCGCCGAGGCGGACGTCGCGCTTCTCGCACCAACTCGCGTTGTGCATGGACGCCCGGCGGACCTGCGTCCCCGCGAGTTGCACCGGCGGGTCGAACTCCGCCACCGGCGTGAGTTCGCCGAACTTGCCGATCTCGAAGGCCACGTTGTTCAACTTGGTGATGCCCTGTTCCGCCTCGAATTTGTAGGCCTTGGCCCACTTCGGCACCTTGCTCGTGGCCCCGAGGCGCTTGCGCTGGTCGAAGCGGTCGAGCTTCACCACGAGGCCGTCGGTGTCGTAGGGCAGGTCGTGGCGTCTCTCGTTCCAGATCTCGACTTGGTCGAGCACCTCGTCGATGGTGGCGCAGAAGATCGTCGAGTCGTTGACGGGGAAACCGAACTCTTTGAGCTTCGCGAACAACTCGCGCTGGGTGGCGATTTCGACGCCGTCCATAGCCCCGGTGCCGTAGGCGAAGAGCCGGAGCTTGCGCTTGGCGCTCTCCTTGGGGTCGAGTTGCTTGAGTGTCCCGGCCGCGAGGTTCCGCGCGTTGGCGTAGAGCGCCTCGCCGCCCGCGAGTTTCGCCGCGTTGATGCGGACCAGCTCGGCGCGGGTCATGTAGATTTCGCCGCGGACTTCGAACACCTTGGGCGGGTTCACCGCGTTCAACCGCAAGGGAATGCCGGGGATGGTGCGGAGGTTGTGGGTCACGTCGTCGCCGACATCGCCGCTGCCGCGGGTGGCGCCGGTCTTGAGCAGGCCGTCCTCGTAGACCATCGAGATCGACACGCCGTCGATCTTGAGTTCGACGCTGTAGCAGACTTCGCCCGGCCCGGCCCCTTTGCGGACATCGGCGTCGAACTTGCGCAGGTCCGCGGCGTCGTAGCTGTTGTCGATCGACATCATCGGCGCGCGGTG
>JAYTBD010000452.1:0-4253 GCA_043737155.1 Fimbriiglobus sp.
TCGTTTCAAGCTCGCTTCGGTGTGGGCGCGGACGGTGGCCGGGGTAAAATTGTCGGGCCAACCCGGCTTCCCGAAGCGGCCGAGCTTGGTGGCGATAAAGAGTTCGGTGGAGCACTCGCGCCGGAAGCGGCCGACGAGTTCTTCGGAGCGGCCCGAGCCGTAAACGTCGGCGGTGTCGAGGAAGGTTGTCCCGGCCGACACGGCCGCATCGAGGGTGGCCAGCGCGTCGGCGTCCGAGACGTCGCCCCATTGGTCGCCGCCGATTTGCCAACAGCCGAGGCCGACTTCGCCGACGCGGACGGGGTCGGTTCCGAAGAGTCGCGTTCGCATGGGGGCGTTCACTCGGCGGGTTCCAACTCGCGCATCTTGAACATCACGACGATGTTCCCACGGCCGACGTAATCGACGGAGGTCATGAAGTTGCGGATGATGAGCAGTCCCCGGCCGCAGGGGCGTTCGATGTTTTCTTCCGCCGTGGGGTCGGGCACTTCGGCGGGATTGAAGCCGACGCCCTCATCTTCGATGCGGATGGAGAATTGCTCGTCATTTACGGCGTAGGCGACGCGGACGACCTTGTCCGGTTCCATCTGGTTGCCGTGCTTGATCGCGTTGACGAGAGCCTCTTCGACGGCGAGCTTGATGGCGAACACGTCCGAATCGCCGAAGCGGTTGGCTTGGAGGGCGTCCTCGATTTCGGTTTGCACCCGGTGGACCTCGGAGAGGTCGCTCGGGAGCGCGAAATCGCGGGTGACGTGGCGGTCGCTCATGACGGGGTGCCGGGGTGTGCCGTCAGAACGAGTTGAGGCCCGTTTGTTCGTCCTTCACGATCTTCAACATCTTGTCGAGCTTGGTGAGCACGAAGACGGTCATGATGTCCTTGGCGATGGCGCACATCACCAGCTTGCCGCCGACCTGCGTCATGCGCTGGTGCAGCCGGATGAGCTTGCCGAGCGCGGCGCTCGACATGAATTCGACGTTGGAGAAGTTGAGCAGCAGCTTGCGGCGGCCGAGCTCGTCGACGAGGCGGAAGAGGTCGTCGCCGATCATGGCGATGTTCTGCTCGTCGAGGATTTTCTTGTCGACGAATTGGACGACGGCGATGTCGCCGATGTCTTCGACGGTGATCCGTTGCCGGCGGGGGGCGTCGCTCATGACCGGTCCTCGTGCTGTCGGCGATTGTGGGGGAATCCAAATCGTTCGCGGCGGGCGGTAGTGAAATGTTGACGGTTCGCGGGGAAGTGTCAAGGGCGCCCCCGGCGAATTCGAAGAAGCGGTGAGGGCGCGGGCTCACCCTCGCTTCATCGCCAGGCCCATCCAATACAGGATCGTCTTCACCTCGAACGGCTTGAGCGTCGGCCGCAGCGAGAGCAGCCGCGCCGCGATCCCCGACAAATGCGGCGTGGCCCAACTCGTCGCGGGTTCGCGGCTGAACGGGCCGAAGTAGCCCCGGCTGTGCGCTTGGAACTCCACCTGATCGCGCAGGGCATAGGCGAATTGCAGCGGGTCGTCGAACAGCGCCTTGTCCACGGAAATCAGCGGCGGACCGAACGCGGCCGGGTAGCTCTTCGTCACCGGATGATCGTTGTGCGCCGCCGCGAAGACGAGCACATCGCGGTAATAGGCTTCTTCGATGGCGCGCAGCAATTGGTTCCGCTTCGGCAGCAATTGCAGCTTGTGCTCCGGCACCCCGAGAGAAAGGTTCACAACCTTGACGTTCCACACGTCCATCGCGTGGCGCAGACCGGCGATCACCGTGTCGACTTCGCAAGACCCCTGCGGGCCGAAGACGTCCGCCGAATATAGCGTCGCCTTCGGGGCGAGGCTCAAGATGATGTCGGCGACCGTAGTGCCGTGCGGCGAAGACTGATGGCCGTCGTACGGCAACGGTAGCGGCGAGTTGGCGCGGAACACGGCTCCGTGGATCGGCGCGAGCACTTGCCCGCGCTGGGCGAAGCGATCTTCCAAAACGCCGCGCTCGATGCCGGAGTCGATCACGGCGACGCGGATGCCTTCGCCCGTGGCGCGCGGATCTTGCAGCCAGCGCTGCGGCGCGAACAGGCCGAGCAGATCGTCGAACGAATCGGGGGCGTCGAACATGGAGCGGGCCGCTTCATCCGTGAGTGGTGTCGAGCAATTTTCGCAAGCTCTCGATCAGGGTCAAGCAATGATCGACCGCGGGGGAACCGTGCCGCACGGCGAGCATCCGCACGGCTTCGAGCAATCGCACTCCGGTCTCGCCGTCGGTGATCGGCTCGTCGTCGTCGGCGAAGCTCCGCTTCAAGCGATCCAGCACCGCCTGCGCCGGCGTCCCGTGCACCGCGCTCGGGTTGAGCGTCGCGGTCACGTTGTCGCTGGCTTTGAGCGCCGCTTCGACCGCGTCGAACAAAAGTTGGTGCGTCTGCCGCTCGGTGAGCGCCCGGCGCAAAAGTTCCGCGCCGACATCCGCCGTCGCGGCGACAAGCTTTTTGTCAGCATCGACGAACTCGGGCTTGTCGAAGAGTTCGAGGATCACGTGCAGTCCCGGCCCGACCCGCAGCGGCGCCGCGAGGATCGTGCTGCGCCCCAGTTCGAACGGGAGCCAGTCGATGCTGTCGTCGGCCGCGCCGTCGACGCGGTTCATGATGCACGGCTCCTGCCGGCTGACGACGCTGGCCCCGAGCGTCCGGCTGAACGGCACCGTTCCCACCGACAACGCGTTGCCATCGGGCCCGTATGCCGCGGCCGATTCCGGCGCACCGGTCGGCAAATGACGGACGACGAGCGCCCCGGACTTGGCCCCGGTCGCTTCCAGCAGGAAGCGGAAAAGCGTGTGAACCGCCACCGGCAACGGCAGCGGATCGTGCAGCGCCGCCGAGCCTCGGACGAGCGGCAGCACCTTCGCCACCGCCTCGCGGAACTCGGCCAGACTGCGGTTGAGTTCGCGCTGCCGCTTCGCCGGGATGATCTTGTCGAGCTGCTTCTTCACCGCCGCGAGGAACGTGGCGCGGTTCAAATCCTGGTTCTTGTCGAGGTAATCGCGGACGCCCATGCGGAGCGCGTCGAGCGGCGTCGCTTGGTTGGCGAAGCCGGTGACGAGGATGGCGATGATCTCGGGTTGGAATTCGACGAGGTCTTCGAGGAGCCGCAGTCCGTCCGACCCGGCGCCGAGGTTCCAATCGAGGATGGTGAGGTCGATGGGAACTTCGTTGACGATGCGCAGCGCGGACTCGGCATCGGCAGCGGCGTACACGCGAATGCCCGGCACGCCCGCCAGCCACTCTTGGAAAGTGCGGCGGACGCCGTCTTCGTCGTCCACGATCAACACGGTTTCGGTCATGGGGTTCCGAAGAGAAGACTGTAGGGGCACCCCTTGTGGGTGCCTTGGCATTGGAGACAGCGAGTTCGGTTGGTTCGACCGGCATCCGGATCCGGGCACCCACAAGGGGTGCCCCTACGGGATTGCGGACATCGCACTCGCGTAGTCCCCCTTGAACAACGCGGCCAACGCCCGAAGTTGCGCCACATCCGCACCGTCCCGCAATTCCGCTGCTTCGTCGAGCGGAGCGTCCGCATCTCTGCCCTCGCTCAATGCATATCGCGCTTCGTCTAGCAAATACCGCCGCCGCGCCTCAACCGCCACCAGCAGCGACAGGTCCGCTTTGCAGCGCCGGCAGGTCGCGGTCTCGTTCGACGCCCGGCAGCACGGGCACGGGATCGTCATGCGTCTTCCAAGTAGAAGAGGACGTCGGCCAAGGCGTTGCTTGCGGACGTGAGGTCGGGCCAGCGCCGTTCGTCGAGGGCCGCTTTCACATGGCCCGTCAGCCGGGCGAGTTCCGCGCGATCCTCGGCATTGGCCTTGGTTCCGACTCGCTCGGCTTTCTCCAAGAGGGCTCGCGCCTGCACCGCTTCGCGCTGGCCCGCCGCGGGCGCGCCGTCCTCCGGCGGAAATTGGAAGCGCGGCGCCGGCTCGGGTACATCCTCGGCTGCCGGCGTCGGGAACTTCTCGTAGCCGTCCTCTTCCTCGTCGTCCTCGTCCTCGTCCTCGTCATCGTCGTAAGCACCGGGTTCGGCGCCGAGCAGATCGGCGAGCTTCGCCGGATCGATCTGTTCGTCGCCTTCACTCCACTCGGGTTCGGCCCACATGCGGTCGAGCCGCGATTGGGCCGCGTCTTTCTCCTCGACGGCGAAGCGGGCCATGGCGTTGTCGATGACGATGTTCTTCATCATCCCGGTCGCCTTCTCGCGCGCCGTGACTTTCAGCGTGCCGTCGAGCG
>JAYTBD010000453.1:0-4249 GCA_043737155.1 Fimbriiglobus sp.
TTTCGCCGGGCTTCTTCAACTGTACTCCCTCGCTGGCGCGTCGGGCTAACAACCCACTCGCTCACTTCAGTTCGACACTCCAATACGCGCTATCCAAGAACGACTGCCACGTGTGATACTTCTTCTGGCTCAACTTCATATTGAGCATCGGGCTGCGCTTCGGCTTCTCCGGCTTGCGGATCAGCGTGAGGTTGGCCTGCCGCGGGGTGCGACCGCCCTTACGGACGTTGCACTCCACGCAAGCGCAGACGATGTTCTCCCACGTCGTCCCGCCACCCTGACTGCGCGGCACGACGTGGTCGAGGCTCAACTCGCTCATGATGAACTTCTGGCCGCAGTATTGGCACTGGTTGTTATCGCGGGCGAAGATGTTGCGGCGGTTGAACTTCACGGCCTGCCGGGGCACTTTGTCGTATTCGAGCAACCGGATGACGCGCGGGGCTTGGATTTCGACGGTCGGGGTGCGGACCCAATCGTCGTTTTCGTCGCGGAAGTGCTGGGCGCGGAACGCGCTCAACTCGGCCCACGATTCGAAATCGTAGCTGAGGTATTGGCCCTCTTCGACGCTCACCACTTCCGCCTGCTGCTTGGCGAGCAAGCAGAACGCCCGGCGCACGCTGATCACGTGCACGGCCATGAACATCTTGTTCAGCACCAGGACGCTCGATTCGAGCGCGGAATACGTCTTGGAAATCATAGTCGGCGAAGACCCCCATCATACGACGGCGAACCGGACGGCCGTCGGGGCCGACGCCGGTTCGCTATCTGAGACGCGCCAGGGATAGGTCGGGTTCATCCACACGGTCATTTTACCCTTCCGATCCGCCGGATTGCAAGTATCGAATGGGCGACTTTCGCAGGGCTTCGCGGTTTGTTCACAAGGATCGAGTCTGGCAGCAATTGAAGAGCAGTTCCCATTCGCGCCCTTGGATGCGGCGCAACATCTGTTCGTATTCCGTATCGGCCCCGCGATGCTCCGAGCATTGGCGGATGAACTCGTACGGGAAACCGCGCTCGTCGGCGGTGTGAAATCCCCACTCGGCAGCGCCGGATTCCAAAGCGAGTAGGACCGGGTGCGGGCCGGCTCGGCGGAACCAATAACCGGCATTCGCGTCGTCTCCCTCGCGGCGGTGGAGGATGCCGTGCCAAAGGCCGCCTTCGGCCGTGTCGAGGTCTTGGCTGAGACGGTGCGATTCCTCGAAGAAATCGAACGCGAGCCAAAGCCCGGCCCGGCAAGCCGGCCCCGCTTCGACCGGCGGCGAGCTTTGCCCGCATCGCTTCCACGGGCGCACCGAATCCCAGTTGTGCGAGCGGGCGCGCGGCTAACAACTCGGCGATCAACGGTGCGGAATCGATCATGTCGTTGTTGTTCCCGAGAGTTTGCAAAACGGCTGGGGTTTCATCGCCATCGCCGGGGCCTTCTTCCTTGACGTAGTCGATGCGCGACGGCCCGTGGGGAAGTCCGCGCGACTCGCGCAGAAGACGGTCGATATCGCCATCGCCCTCATGCTTTTTTCTTCGCCTTGGAACGAGGTTTCGGATCGGAGCCAAGTGCGTGGTACTTTTCCGCGAGTCCGTGCAGCCCCTCCAACTTGGCCAGTTCCCCCGCGAAGAATGGCGTGCCGTTGCGGGAATCGAATCGGTTCACCAAATCGGCGAGCTGCCCATCGAGCCAGGCGGCCAAGAGGTCGCTGCGGATGCGGCCGGCTTCGCCGCCGGGGATCTTCACCGCGTCGGGGACGCGGAGTTTGGTTTGCGCTTTGCCCGCGATGCCTAACCGCTCGCAGAGAAACTTGCCGGAGCGGAAATAGTCGAAGCGTGTGATGCGGTTCGGTTCGGTCGCCCCTTCTTCGAAGTGGCCTTCGTAGACCTTCACGGCCGGGGCGTAGTCGCCGACGATGCACAAGTACTCGGCGTGCAGGGCGAAGTTGCCGGCGCTCTGCCGTTCTTTCTTGAGCATCGGCAGCGAGCGCTTCTGAAAATCCGCGGCCTCGTCCCAGCGGTCCAACCGCGCCAGCGGCAGCATGAGATCGGTCATCACCAACCCGCGGAAGTGGTTCGTGACGAAGTCCTCGCGCAGGAACTTTTCCCCGAGTCGCACGGCCTCGGCGTACTTTTCGAGGAAGATGGCGAAGAAGACGGCGAAGGCGCGTTCGGTTTCGAGGTCGTCGCAGAGCCAGTCGCGCCGCGTTTTCGCGATCTTCTTATGCGCGGCGATGGCCGAATCGCGGTCGCCGAGACCGCGGTACACGCGTCGGTGGAGCAGGTAACAAGGTCGCAGCGACGCGCCCGTTTGCCGGTAGCGCTGGGCCATATCGCGGATCGCTTCTTCGATCTGCGCTTTGGGGATATCGGGAAACCCGGGCATGGTGTCGAGCACCCAACGGTAGGCCCAAAGTGCTTCGTACGCCCCGAGCTCGGGGTCGGCATCGAGCTTCGCCAAACACCACGCAAAATGCACCAGTAGCAGGTCCTGCCGGGAGGCGTGGTACGCGGGCCAAAGCATTTCCATCCGCGTGTCGTAGGCGAGTTGGTCGTCGTGGTGCAAGTCGGCGATCGCGACCGCTTCCTCGTAAATCGCGACCTTGGCCGGGCCTTCGGGCAACTCGTCGGCCCGCTCGATGAGTTCGACGACCTGCTCGGTGTAATCGGGCGTCGGTTTCCGTCGGCTCATGGGTGGTATTGATCCTTGAACGGAGGAGTGCGGTCATCGTCGTGTGTCATTCTGGCAGGTCCAACAGCTTTAGACCAATGCCATGCTGTGAATTTCAGCCGTTATCGACGGCATGCAGTTTGCGTTTCCAGTGCATAAAATAGAGCACATCACTGGGAGAGCGACCGATGGACCCCGATCGATTCACCGACAAAGCCCGGGAGGCACTCGCCGATTCCCAGAAGCTCGCTGCCAAATTCGACCACCAGCAAATCGACCCCGAGCATTTGCTATTGGCTTTGCTCGATCAGCCCAAAGGGCTGACGCTGGCCTTGCTGAATAAGCTCGGAATATCCACCGATGCGCTGACCATCCAAGTGCAGCGCTTGCTCGACCGCATTCCCAAAGTCACGGGGTCGGGCCTGTCGCAATCGGCGAGTTCCCGCTTCAACAAGATCCTCGCGGTGGCCGAGGACGAAGCGAAGAAACTGAAAGACGACTTCCTGTCGGTCGAACATTTGCTGTTGTCGTTGGCGGCCGATCGGGATGGGGCCGGGCAATTGCTCAAGGATGCAGGGGCGGGGCGCGAGCAACTCTTGCGCGCGCTCGGGGAAGTTCGCGGCAAGCAACGGGTCACGTCGCAGAATCCCGAAGAGACGTATCAATCGCTGGAGAAGTACGGCCGCGATCTCACGGAGATGGCGCGGAAGGGGAAACTCGACCCGGTCATCGGCCGGGATGAAGAGATCCGCCGGGTGATGCAGATCCTGAGCCGGCGGACCAAGAACAACCCCGTACTCATTGGCGAACCGGGCGTCGGCAAGACGGCGGTGGTCGAAGGCTTGGCCACGCGCATCGTCCGCGGCGATGTCCCCGAGGGGCTGAAGAATCGCAAGTTGGTCGCCCTCGATATGGGCGCTTTAATCGCCGGGGCCAAGTACCGCGGGGAATACGAAGAGCGCTTGAAGGCCGTGCTGAAGGAAGTGACCGAATCCGAGGGGCAGGTGATTCTGTTTATCGACGAATTGCACACGGTCGTCGGCGCGGGTAAGACCGAGGGGGCCATGGACGCGGGCAACCTGCTCAAGCCGATGCTGGCGCGCGGCGAACTCCACTGCATCGGCGCGACGACGCTCGACGAGTACCGCCAGCACATCGAGAAAGACCCGGCCTTCGAGCGCCGCTTCCAACCGGTCACCATCGATCAACCGAGCGTTACGGACACCATTTCGATCCTGCGCGGGCTGAAGGAAAAGTACGAAGTCCACCACGGCGTCCGCATCAAGGATGCCGCACTCGTCGCCGCGGCGGTGTTGTCCAACCGGTACATCGCGGATCGATTCCTGCCGGATAAAGCCATCGACCTCATGGACGAATCCGCCGCGAAGCTCCGCACCGAAATCGATTCGATGCCGACGGAACTCGACGAGATCTCACGGCGGGTGATGCAGCTCGAAATCGAGCGCGAAGCCATGCGGAAAGAGACCGACCGCGTGTCCAAGGAGCGCTTGGCGAAGCTGGAAGAAGAACTGGCCAACTCGAAATCCGAGGCGGACGCGCTCAAAGGCCGTTGGCAAGCGGAGAAGGGGAGTGTGC
>JAYTBD010000454.1:0-1635 GCA_043737155.1 Fimbriiglobus sp.
ATGGAAGCGACCAAACCGCGTTTGGGCCGGGGGCTCGACGCCTTGCTCGGCACGATGGGAACCGGCGAAGCCGGGCTGACGGCCACGGCGACCGTCAACTTGGACCGGATTCAAAACAACCCCTTCCAACCGCGGAAGCGGTTCGACGACGACGAATTGCTCCAGCTCGCCATGAGTATCAAAGAGCACGGTGTCCTGCAGCCGGTGGTCGTGCGGGCGCAGGGCGACGGTCAGTTCCAACTCATCGCCGGGGAACGCCGGGTGCGCGCGGCCCAAGTCGCGGGACTGAGTGCGGTGCCCGTCCACGTGGTCGATTTCAACGACCAACAGACGCACGAAGCGGCGCTGGTGGAGAACATCCAACGCAGCGATCTCAACGCCATCGAGAAGGCCCAGGGCTTCCGCGATTACATCGCGCGCTTCAACATCAGCACCGAGCAACTCGCGGCCAAGCTGGGCATGGATCGCACCACGATCAGCAACCTCCTCGGCCTGCTGAATCTGGCGCCGGAAGTCCAAGACGCCGTGCGGCTGGGGCAGATCACCCTCGGCCATGCCAAGGTGCTCAAGGGGATCCCGAACCACGCCCGGCAGATCGAACTGTCCAAAGAAACGATCCTGAAGAACCTTTCGGTGCACGCCCTCGACCTGCTGGTGAAGACGGTGAAGCCCGAGGTGCCCGGTGCCAAACCGGCGAAAGCGCCACCCGAGAAAACGGCCCACGTACAGAGCGTCGAAAATGAACTGCGCCAGCGACTCTCGGTGCGAGTGGACATCCAAGTGAAGGCCAAGGAGAAGGGGCAGTTCGTTTTGGGGTTCGACACCAACGACGACTTCGAGCGCATTCTGGACGCGCTCCGCAAATAGGCGGGCGCCGGAAACGAATTACAAAGAAGCCGGCCTCTCGGGGTCGGCTTCCGGTGTTATCATGGGAGCTTCCACGGAGTCCGTCACCATGCGCGTCCCCACCATTTTCTTATTGCCATCGTTGTTGCTATTGCCCGCCTGCACCGTCGAACCGCCTCAGCCGGTCGCGGTCAAGAAAGCCCGTACGGAAGACGGGATCTACAAATCCGAGGAAGGGAAGTTCGCCGTCCGGTTCCCGAAAGACCCTTCGATCTCGAACAAAGAACTGGCGACCGCGGCCGGCGTATTGAAAGTGCAGACGGCCAAATCGGAAGCCGGGCGGGACGTGATGCTCTCCGTCAGCCATACGATCTACCCGTCGAGCTTCGGCGAGGTGGAAGCGAACAAGATCCTCGATGGTGTCCGCGACGGCCTCAAAGGTCAGGACGGCGAACTGAAATCCGACAAAGCCACGACCCAAGGTGATGACAAATACCCGGCCCGCGACGTGCTGATTCACGCGGGCAAGAACGCCACCCGCGCCCGGTTGGTACTCGTGGATCGGCAACTGCTCCAAGTGCTGGCGGTGGGGTCGAAAGACGCGTTGGAGGGGAAGGCGGTCGAGGAGTTCTTCAAGAGCTTCGAAATTGTGAAATGACGGGTGAACCCGATCGGGCTATGCGTTGTCCCTCCTGCGCGATAGTATGGAAGTAGACGGGGTGTAGCTCAGCTTGGTAGAGCGCTTGCCTTGGGAGCAAGAAGTCGTCGGTTCAATTCCGGCCACCCCGA
>JAYTBD010000455.1:0-4242 GCA_043737155.1 Fimbriiglobus sp.
GCGCCCGTTCAAGCTCTCGGGGTGGCGCGGGTGCTCGGGGTTGAATGCGTCCATGTGCTCGGGGGACATATACGCGAAACTGCCTCCGAACGAGCTGGCCGGTGCGTCCCCGTCGAGCTTCGAACAGAAGCCGACGTTGAAGTCGGCCAGCAGAGGTTCCCCCTCGGCCGAGAGGAGCACGTTGGCCGGTTTCAAATCGCGGTGGAGCACGTTTTGTCGGTGGGCGTAATCGAGCGCCGAGGCCAACTTCGCACCGAGCGCACAAACGGTCGCTGGCCAACTCCGCGCAGCCCATGCTCGACGCGCGAGCGATTGGGCCGGGGGAAGCTCCCCGCGTCGGTCGAGCGCCGCATCCACGGCCGCCAGCAAATCCTTCCCGAAGCGATTGGCTTGCGGGACAGCCTTCACATGTTCGAGCAGATCGAGCAGAGTACCGCCGGGCAGGTACGACATGTAAACGAGCAGCACGTCGCGGTCGGGGAGGAAGCGCTGATCGTAAACGCGGACGATGTTGGGGTGGTCGAGCTGCGCGAGCGTCGCGGCTTCGACCCCTCGACCCGCGGAGATTTTGAGCGCGACCATCCGCTGCATCGAGCGTTGGCGGGCCAGGAAGACTTGGGCGAACTGCCCTTCGCCCAAGAGCGCGAGCAAATCGAAATCGTCGAGGCATGCGCCGGGGGCGATGTCGGGCGCGGCATCCATGGTGGTCCACCGTGGCCTTGGAATACGATGATGCAAAGGTACGGAGGACGCAACGCGAGTCATGGAACATGAACCCTCTGCCGACTTTGGAAACGGAGCGGTTGATCCTCCGACCGCTGATGCTCGCCGATGCGCCCGCGCTGTTCGAAGCGTGCGGCGATCCTCGCCTGACCCGCTTCACCCTGTTCGAAACGCACTCCACCATCGACGATACTCTTCGCTTTCTCAACGAATTCGCCTTCGTGCATTACGCGGCGGGCTGGCCCGATCCCTTCGGCATCGCGTTGAAAACCGCGCCGGAACGGGTCGTCGGTTGCGTCGGGGCCAGTTGGATCACCGGGAGCAAAACACTGGAGTGCGGCTATTGGATTGCCGTGCCTGAGTGGGGCCGGGGGATCGCGACGGAAGCGGTGGGGCGATTCGCGGAGTTCGCATTCGCCGCAACCGATGCCGAGCGACTGCAAGCCCGCGTCATCGTGGGCAACGACGCCAGCGAGCGCGTGCTGCGGAAGTTGGGTTTCGAGCACGAACAGACTTTGCAGAATGTCGTCCGCCGTCGGGATCGATATTGGGATACCAAGGTGTTCCACTTGTTGCGGAGCAGTTCCGTGAGATAGGATTTACGGCTTCAGATCGCTCAAGGAGGACCGGATGAATCGCTATCTGCTCGCATCGTGTTTCCTGTTGGTCGGTTCGTCGCTCGGCGCGGCGGACATTCCCGAACGGGACGCCTTACTCAAGAAAGCCGAGGCCATCCGGCCTCCCGCCGCGGACTTCGCGTGGCAACAAATCCCTTGGCACATCGATGCCGCCGAAGCGCTGAAGGAAGCCCGGGCCGAGAAACGACCGCTGCTCGTGTGGCTGGCGGGGGGTCGCGACCGTGACGGCAGTCCGTTGGAGCGTTGTTGAGGCTACGCCGCCGGGCTCCGTGCGGGCCCCCTGAATTCGGTCTCGGTCGTCCGACTGATCGCCCAGAACTTCGTGCCTGTGGCGTTGAACACCGACCGCCTGTCCAAAGGTGAGGACGGTGACTTTTTCCGCGAGTTGATGAAGCGCTGGCCGCAGGGACTGTGGGTGGTCACCCCCGAAGGGAAGACGCTGGCCTTCCACTATCACAAACCCGAGCCGAAGAAGAATTACGCGCAGAATCAGAAAGCTTGGGTCGATGACACCGCGGCGATGCTCGAAGAGGGGCTCAAAGCGGCGGGGGAGTCAAAGCCGCGGAATGCGCGGGCGGTGAATCCGTTCCCGGATCGCGGCTTGGGCCTGAGCAAGGAAGGTGGAGTTCGTCTCGCCGTCACCGTGATCGGCATGAACCGCACTGGGAAACAAGAAGGATCACCGGCTGTCGATAGCGCGATTTTGACCAAAGACGAGTGGGCCGGTTTCGCCCCGCAGGACGGCGGCAAAGAGTGGACACTCCCGGACTCGGCCGCGAAGAAGTTCGCCGTCGCACTCGCCCCGGTGACCGATTCCATCTTCGTTCCGCTGGCCCGCGACTTGACCAAGGCCGAACTCTCGGGAGTAGTTGTCAGGACTGACGTGGATGTGGTAGTCATCCAATTCACGGGGACGTGGGAGTCCAAACACTTCCGCGACGGCAATCCGAAATTCCCGATCACCGCGACGTCCGCGGGCATTGGCATCGCCGTGTACGACCGCAAGACGATGGCCGTGGTATCGGTGCTGTTCGTGTTGAAGGGGAGCTACCAAAACGGAACCGCCGTCACAGGGACGGCGGCGGTGATCGAATGGCGAGCCGAGAAAGCGAAAGAAGAATAACTACTTCACCAATCGCGGGGCCGGGGCGAGTTCCGAAATCGGCTCCTCGAAGCTCGTCGGCGTGACCGCTGGCGTACGCGGTTTGGCCAGCGGCGGTTCGTCGAAGGAGACGCCGGGAATCTGCGAGGCGCCTTGGTAGGCGGTGTTGAGATCGACGACATCGACCACGGCCGGTTTGCAACTCGGACAACCCGATTCACCCGGGGCCGGCTCTTCCACCGTTACTTCCGTCTCCCTAAATTCGGATTGGCAGGTCGTGCAGGGGGGCGGGGTCGGGTTGGTGTAAACGTAGCCGATGGTGGCCGCCGACGTGAGAACCAGTAAGCCGCCGAGCGCGAGATTCCGCATGGTGACTCCCTCCATGGAGTGCCGGATCGGACCGAAGAGTGGGCGGAGTATAACCCACCCGCGCGGGGAATCTAGCCGAATTCCGAATCCGATCTTTCTAAACCGGGCGGGTTGAGTCCGAGAATTGTGGTGATCGACTCGGTGATACACTTCCCGCCTACCCGTCCGGGCGCGCCTTTCTACCATAGCGTAGCATCGATTGCCGCCGCCGCGCGAGAGTGGTCCATGACGTCGCCAGCGATTGAAGTCCGCAAACTCACGAAGAGCTACGGCCCGGTCAAGGCGGTCGACGACATCGACTTCCGCGTCGAGGCCGGGGAACTCGTCGGCTTCCTGGGCCTCAACGGCGCCGGCAAGACCACGACCATGCGCATCCTCACGACGTTCATGCCGGCCAGCAGCGGGTACGCGTTCATCGCCGGGTACGACGTGATGTACCAATCGATGGAGGTCCGGCAGAAGCTCGGCTACCTCCCCGAGAGCGTGCCGATTTACCCCGAGATGCGGGTCGAAGAATACCTCTCGACGCGGGCCAAGCTCAAAGGGATCGACCGCCCCAAACGGGCCGCGCGCATCGATTACTGCCTCGACCGCTGCCGGATTGTGGAAGTCCGCCGCCGGTTGATCGGCACGCTCTCCAAAGGCTATCGCCAGCGCGTCGGCCTCGCCGACGCGCTGATCGCCGATCCGCTCGTGCTGATTCTCGACGAACCGCTTTCTGGCCTCGACCCGATTCAACAGGAAGAAACGCTGGCCACGATCAAAGGCTTGTCGGGGCAGCACACGGTGCTCTTCAGCAGCCACCAATTGACGGACGTGGAGAAAGTCTGCGACCGGGTCATCATCATCCACCGCGGGCGGATCCAATTCGACGATAAACTGAGCCAGTTCGCCAGCCAACAGGCGAAGCTGGTCGTCGAGATCCGGGGCCCGCTCGGCGATGTGGAACGGGAATTGAAGCGACTCGATGGCGTCACCGAGGTATGCGATGGTGCGGCCGACGACGGCTGGACGACCTACGAATTGCAGCTCGGCCACGACAAAGATCCGCGCGAGCAGGTCGCCCGCAAGATGGCCGAGAAGGGCTGGGGCCTGCGGCGCTTGGAGCTGCGCCGCGAGCGTTTGGCCGATACGTTCATGAAAGTGGCCTACCAACGGGCGTAGCTGTGGCGGCAAGTTTCCCAACTTGCCGGGATTGAATCGGAATGCACCATTGTGATCCCGAGGTGGATCGACCGCACGACGGCAAGTTTGGAAACTTGCCGCCACGGCAGAAGGACCGACAGGCAACCGAGGAATTCATGAGTCAGGCGATTCCGTATGCACCCCGCGAGCAGGCCCCTTCGGAAGTCCACGCCGACAACCCGATGGCCCTGCGCATCCTCGGCGTGCTCAGCCTTTTCCCCACGA
>JAYTBD010000456.1:0-1631 GCA_043737155.1 Fimbriiglobus sp.
GCCGGTAGTAAATGCGAATCGGCGATTCCAACAGCCCGCGGCCGCACAAAACGCGCAGTCTGATCTGCGTCGTTTTCTCGTGATGGTGCGTAGGCCGCATTCGGTCATGTCGAGCTTTTTGGCATTGGCGACCATGGGGGAACCAGCGTGACATTACGGATGGGCGGATCAGTGTACAATAGGATATAAGCTCCCCAATTGGGATGTCAAGTTAATACGGGCATTTTGTTCAGTAATGCCGAACGGCGGGTTGCCTGCGTCCGATATCTTTGAAATTCTTTCTTTCGCAACCCCATCGCAACGGCTAGCCTAGCAACAAGCTGCGCGGCTGAACCTGCTCGTGGGCGGGTATCGCAGAATTTTTTCTGTCCACTTCTAGTTCGGCGGCGGAGGTCTTGTTGATGCGCGGATTGTTGTGCCTGATCGGACTCGCATTCGCCACGACCACATCTCGCGCGGATGACTGGCGGCCGCTGTTCAATGGCAAGGACTTGACCGGCTGGCGGGCGAACAACGACCCCGAGTCGTTTGCCGTCAAGGACGGCATCCTCCGCGTCCAAGCGTCTGGCAAGACCAGCGCCCACCTGTTGTACATCGGCGACCGCAAGGACGGGTTCGAGGCGTTCACGAACTTCGAGATGGAGGCCATCTGCCGGGCCGAGCCGAACTCCAACGGCGGCATTTTCGTCCACACCGACACGACGACCCGGGACGCCCAGAAGCACTTGGCCAAGGGGTACGAGGTGCAACTCAACAGTTCGGCCAAGGAGAAGCGGAAGACCGGTAGCCTGTACGCCGTCGTGGACTTGGACAAGTCGCCGGTGGACGAGACGAAGTGGTTCACCGTCCGGGTGGAGGTCAAGGGCAAGCGTGTCACCGTCACCCTCGACGGCAAAGAGGTCGTGGACTACACCGAGCCGGCCCACTTGGTGCGACTCAAAGAGCGGGCCGGGCGACTATTCTCGGCCGACGGCGGGGCGATCGCCTTGCAGGCGCACGACGCGGGGAGCGTCTGGTACTTCAAGGACATCCGGGTAAAGCGGCTGCCGTGAGCCAGAGGCTAAACCAGGCGCTGCAGCGGATAGGCGACCTCAAAGGTTGTTTCCAATTCCAGGCTCGCCGGTGGCGGCCGTCCCGTGAGCTTGGTCGTACGACCGCAGAGGGCAACGTGGAACGTGTGCCCGACGACGAACTGGTGGAGCAAGCCCCCGACGGCCGCTGCCACCACCGGGGTGCCCGCTTCACGGGCCTCGGGTTCTCGCTCCACCCGACCGGCGAGTTGGCGGTCGAGGACGAGTACCGCGACGGGCTCCTCTGGGGGACGCGTCGGCGGTGCCGTCCGGACGGCGTATTACTGGAGGAGGGCGCGCGGGTCGCGGGACACATGGAGGGGATTTGGCGGCGGTGGCACCCGAACGGCCGACTGGCGAGCGAGGAGTTCTGCTACTTCGATTTCACCCTCGCCCGGATGCGCTGGGACCCGGACGGGCGTGTCGTCGAAGACTTCGTGTTGGCCGAGAGCGCCCCGCAATATCGTAAGCGTCCGGTGAAGCGACGTGGTTTGATTTGCGTTCGGCAGGCGCTGGGTTCGGGGCGATGGGTTGGATGATCACTGGCTGGCGGGGAGGTGG
>JAYTBD010000457.1:0-1629 GCA_043737155.1 Fimbriiglobus sp.
GACTATGGGCACGTCGCAGCTGATCGGCTTCAACTTCATCAGGGATAAGGCGACTATCAACGTCGGCACGAAAGCGAAGACGGCCAAAAAAATGGGCACGTTCATTCCGACTATCGCGAATAATAACCTCACAAAGATGTAGGCGCCGACGCCGGCGATCACGGCAAACTTGATCCACTCCGGAACCCACCGGAAAGTATGCGGATGCGTATTCGCCGTCGGCACACCCGTGAGGATGCAGACCGGTGGCAATAGCTCGTGCTCGATTTTGCACCGGCTGATCGTGATGGTCGCCAAGTCAGACTCACCTCGAACCCGGTTATTGCTTCGCGGCGCCCTTGGTCGTCATTTCCACGGAGTACAAACTCTTTCCGGCCGTGACGAAGAGCGTCTTCATCGCTTTGCCGCCGAAGCAGACATTGGCGGTCCACGGTTCGGCGATGGCGATGGTGCCGAGTTTCTTCCCGTCTTTGTCGAAGATCAACACGCCTTTGCCGGTGAGGTACACGTTCCCGGCGTCGTCGAGGGTCATGCCGTCCGAGCCGGACTCGCAGAAGAGTTTGCGGTTCGCCAACGCCCCGTCTTCGCCGATGTCGTAGCGGTACGTCTTCGATTTCCCGATGTCGGCGACGTAGAGCGTCTTTCCGTCCGGTGTGCCGACAATCCCGTTGGGCATCCCGAAGTCCGCATCGACGCGGGCCAGTTTCCCTTTGGTGCTGAGGAAGTACACGCCCCGTTTGTCTTGCTCTTCCGGCCCGCGTTTCCAGTACTCGCGCTTGTAGAACGGATCGGTGAAGTAGACGCCGCCGTCGGGTCGGACCCACAGGTCGTTGGGGCCATTGAAGAGCTTGCCGTCGTGCTTGTCGAGCACCACCGTCGCCTGCTTGGTCTTCACGTCGATCTTCCAAAGCTCGTTCTCGCCATCGGCGCAGGCCCAGAGATTGCCCTCGGCGTCGAAGCACAATCCGTTGGACCGCCCCGCCGGTTCCATAAAGGTGCTCAGCTTGCCCTCGGTGCTCCACATGTGGATGCGGTCATTCGGCTGGTCGGTGAAGTAAACATTCCCCTCGGCGTCGACGGCCGGGCCTTCGGTGAATTTAAAACCGTCGGCGAGTTTGACGGGCTTGGCACCGGCGGCGACGGGGATTTCGGCGGCGAGCATGGGTGAAGCCAAGAAGAGGAACAGGGCGAGCGAACGCATGGGGCACCCGGAGAGGGTTAGGGGATGGGGTCTGGCATATGATCGACGGGCGGCAAAAGAAGATCCCTCAACGCGGCTTCCAATTCCGGAAAGCGGAAGGCGAACCCGGAGGCGAGCGCCTTCGCCGAGAGCGCCCGCTGTCCACCGACGACCACCTCGGCCACTTTCCCTAGCAAGACCCGAATGGCAACGCGGGGCACCGGCAACCAATTGGGCCTGTGCAGCACCTTTCCCAACGCGGCGCCGAACTCGGCGTTCGTCGCGGGATTCGGCGAGCACGCGTTGAATGCCCCGCGGCACTCCGCGCGATCGAGCAGATGGATCAGCAAACCGGTCATGTCGTCGCGGTGAATCCACGGCACGAACTGTTTCCCGGATCCGATGCGACCCCCGGCGAAAAGTTTGAATGGGCGCACCATCGTCGGCAG
>JAYTBD010000458.1:0-1627 GCA_043737155.1 Fimbriiglobus sp.
TGCGTCATGTCGAGCGCCATGCCGAGCTTCTCGATGTTCTTCAGCAGCGGCACTGCTTCGAGCGCCAATCCCGCTTCGCTGCGCGTCCCGCCGCCGTAGCGGTTGGGGCCGTAGTGCGTGATGCCGATGGCCCGCAGACCTTGGGCGTACCAATCGAAGATGTTGTCCGGGTCAAGCACGGGGTCGCCGCACTCCATGCTGAGGATGTACCCGAGCGGGGTCGTCGCCGGGTTCGCCGCGTACTGCTTCACGTGGGCCGCGAGCTCCCCTTTGGTACGGATCATCCGCATCGCCTTCTCGCGCTCCATCGCCTTGTAGTAGGCGAGGTGCGCTTGGGCGATGGCGTAGCAGGCGTGCGGCGTCGTGTACCCGAACCCATGGTTGATCGGCTGCTCGATGCGGCCGAGCACCGTGGCGACGCAGATGCCGATCTCGGCCTTGCGGAGTTCGGGCAGGCTCACGGTCGCCGTCTGCCGGCCGGGGTCGGTCATGCCGAAGACGGTTTCCTGCACGCGGATGTCGTGGACGTCCATCCGCAGATCGCGGTTCCAATCGACGGCGTTGAGGCCGAGGTCGAGGTGCGAATCGAAAAGGAGCATCGGCGGGGTCCAACGGATCGGCGGGGAGTGGAGCATACCCGCACGGGAGGGGTGCGGCAACAAGGTCTCCGTCGAGTCTTCGAGGATCGATGTCGGGACTCGAAGACTCGGCCCGACCATTCCATTGCCACTGGACAGCACGCGAAGACAACCTAAAGTTTGAACTCCAACAAAGGCAGCGGTCGCACTCGCGCGGCCGGTTCACCGAATGCCAAAAGTCAAAGTCGTACCCTTCACCTGCAATCTGCACAAATCTTGTTCCATTTCACTAGCGCTACCTTGACAGCGTGCTTGGACACCCTAAACTCAACATATGCTTGTTGATTCTCAGTCTCAACAAGGCTTTCGCCAAGATTCGATTCACCACTGCAACCAGTTGCTCTATCAGGAGATCGGCCATGCGCCGTCTACCCCGTCGTGCTTTCACACTCATCGAGCTTTTAGTCGTGATTGCGATCATCGCCATTCTCATCGGATTATTGCTGCCGGCAGTCCAGAAAGTGCGCGAGGCCGCGTCGCGCTTGAAGTGTCAGAACAACCTCAAACAGATCGGCTTGGCCTGCCATAACTACGAATCCTCGAACGGATGTTTCCCGCCCTCCAGTACATTCATCCGGACGACGCCGGGGTTCCTGTCGTACGGGGTGCACGCGTACTTGCTGCCTTTCGTCGAACAAGAGAACTTGCGCAACCTCATCAATTTCGACTTGGCTTACAGTTCGCCCTCCAACATCCCGGCGGCGAGGGTGAAGATTCCGATCTACGTCTGCCCGAGCGAGATCAACGACCGCGAACGCCCCGATGGGCCGATGATCCATTACCCGTTGAGCTACGGGGCGAATATGGGATCGTGGTCGGTACTCGACCCGATCGGCGGGGCCGGCGGCGACGGGGCGTTCCCGGTCAAGTTCCGCTCGAATTCCGCGGAAACGATCGCCCGCGGACATCCCACCGGCGCGTTCACCGACGGGCTGAGCAACACCCTGGGCTTCGCCGAGGTGAAGGCCTACACCCCGTACCTCCGCGAC
>JAYTBD010000459.1:0-1624 GCA_043737155.1 Fimbriiglobus sp.
AAGGCGCGACGGATGCGGGTCTTGGTCTTGGCCACGGGTGGTCTCCTCGATGGGAGTTTACACCCTTAACTCGGTGTCCGCCAAACGTGGGGAGGTTCAAGATGGATTCCCCGCACACCCACGCGTTAACGCTTGTGGTTCCAGTAGATTGATTCCCCGCACACCCACGCGCTAACGCTTGTGGTTCCAGTAGAAAGACCACCACCACCCTACTCCTTGCTCAGCGCTTCGTCCGTGTTGAACAGCAGATTGCACAGCGCCGCCCAAGCCGCGAGTTCGGCCGGCGGCAGCTTCGCATCCGGCTTGCTGGCGCCGATGGCGAGCAAATCCTTCGCGGCCTGCGGATCCTTCTTGTATTGCCCGCGCAAGCGCTCGAGCGCCTCGGCGAGAATCTTCGCCTCATCGGGTTTCGGCGCCCGCGTCAGAATCGCTTGGAACGCCATCGCGATCCGCTCCGCGTCGCTCGCCTTCTCCTTCAGCAACACCGATTGCGCCAGTGCCCGGCCGGCTTCGACGAAGGTCGTGTCGTTGAGCGTGAGCAGCGCGTGCAGCGGGGTGTTGGTGCGGCTCGATTTCACCGAGCAGACCAGCCGCGGCGACACGTCGAAGAACATCGTCGGGCCGACGATGCGGCGCCAGAAGGTGTACACGCTGCGGCGGTACAGCCCTTCTCCGGTGTCGGGCGTGTAGCGCTTGCCGCCGAAGGTCGCTTCCTCCCAAATGCCGCCGGGTTGGTACGGCTTCACCGGTGGCCCGCCGGGTTTGTCGACGAGCAATCCGCTCGCGGCGAGCGCTTGATCGCGGATCATCCACGACGGTAAACGGTAACGCGGCGCCCGGGCCAGCAGGCGATTCTCCGGGTCGCGCTCGCGGAGTTCTGCGGTGGCATTCGAACTCTGCCGGTAGGTGGCGCTGAGTACGATCGCCTTCACCAAGCGCTTGACATCCCAACCCGATTCGACGAAGTCGACGGCGAGCCAATCGAGCAATTCCGGGTGGCTCGGCCGCTCGCCCTGCACGCCGAAGTCGTTGCTCGTCTTGACGAGGCCGATGCCGAAGAACTGCTGCCAAAGGCGGTTGACCGCGACGCGGGCCGTCAGCGGATGCTCCTTCGAAACCAACCAATTCGCCAGCGCCAACCGGTCGGGCTTGTCCGCCTTCAGGGGCGGCAGCACGGCGGGGACGAGCGGGCCGACCTTGGCGCCGGGCTTGTTGTACAGTCCCTTCTCGTAGATAAACGAATCGCGCGGCTTGGGCATGTCTTCCATCACCATGACGCGCGGAATACCGCGCCGGACGCCCTCGCGTGCCTCGACCGCTTTGCCCAGTTCGGCGAGCTTGGCCGCGTACGGCTTGTCGGCGCCGAACTTCTTTTCGAGCGCGTCGATCTGCGCCTTGGTCCGATTCACGGGGTTCGCCTTCAGCGCGTCCGCGATCTCCTTGGGCGGATCCTTCGCCTTCTCCATTTTCGCCTCCGCTTCGGTCACGCTGACCGCCAACTTCGCCGCGGCTTCCGTCGCTTTCGAGAGCGCCGCCGTTTGTTCCGGCGTCGGCCAGTCGATGGTCGGCTTCGTGAACGGATCGCCGCCGCCGCCGGTCACCGGGGTCCGGTTGAAGAAGGCGA
>JAYTBD010000460.1:0-4224 GCA_043737155.1 Fimbriiglobus sp.
CGGCAGCGGGTCGCCGCTCGATGCGATGTACCGCACCAAGGAAGCTTGCCGGCAGGACACGGCGACTCTGCACATCCGACCGGACCGTTACCCGAAACACATTTGGCTCGCCTGCGATCCGACCGACGACGAGTGGTTCCGCGGCAACGACCGCCTCTTCGAAAAGCTGCGGGCGATGGGGATCCCGCACAGCGCCGACTTGACGACCGAAGCGGGCGGGCACTCGTGGGGCTATTTCGAAGCGATGGCCGCACCGATGCTGCAATTCGTGGTGAAATCTCTGGAGTCCGAAGCGCGTCGGTTGCTCTGAGCCGACTTTCGCAACAACCTTTACAAAATCGGCTGGCACATCCGCTTGCGCTTCGGTTACAATACACTCCTCGCCTAGACTTCCCGTTGAGGTTCCCGATGCGGTTCTCCCTCGCACTCCTCGCGCTGACCTTCGCCACGACTCTGCTTCCCGCCGCGGAACCGAAGGTCACTTTCACACCCGAGCAGGTCAAATTCTTCGACGACTCCGTGCTCCCGCTGCTGAAAGCGAACTGCCTCAAGTGCCATGGCGACGATCCGAAGAAGCTGAAAGGGGAACTCGATCTCCGCACGCGCGGGGCGGCGCTACAAGGCGGGGAAACCGGCCCGGTGGCGGTGCCGGGCAAGCCGGCCGATAGCTTGCTGATGCACGTGGTGAACCACACGAAAGACGGATACGAGATGCCCCCCGATGGGAAGCTGAAACCGGATGAGATTGCGGTGCTGACGAAGTGGGTGAAGGACGGCTTCGCCTACCCGGCCGACAAACTCGGCGGCGCTACGGTAGTTGTGAAGAAAGGGTTCACCCCCGAGCAGAAGGCCTATTGGGCCTACCAGCCGATGAAGCGACCGGCGGCTCCCGGCGCCGGTCATCCGATCGATGCCTTCTTAAACGAGAAGCTGACCGCGAAAAAGCTCGCCCCCGTTGCCGCAGCGGACCGGGCCACGCTTATCCGCCGGGTTCAATACGACCTCACGGGATTACCACCGACGCCGGAGGAGATCGACGCGTTCGTGCGCGACACGGATGCCAAAGCTTGGGAGAAGCTGATCGACCGCTTGCTGGCGTCCGAAGCCTACGGCGAGAAGTGGGGTCGGCATTGGCTCGATGTGGTGCGCTACGCCGAGAGCAACGGCTACGAGCGCGACGGCCCCAAACCCAACGCCTGGCGCTACCGCGATTACGTCATCCGCAGCTTCAACGCCGACAAACCCTACGGCCGGTTTCTGCGCGAGCAAATCGCCGGGGATGAACTGGTCCGCAAACCGGAGGACTTCGATCCGATCATCGCCACGGGGTATTATCGCCTCGGTGTCTGGGACGACGAACCGGCCGATGTGAAGCAAGCCCAAGCCGATGGCTACGACGACCTCGTGACCATCACCGGCCAAGCGATACTCGGGATGACGCTCAATTGCGCCCGTTGCCACGATCACAAGGGCGATCCGATTTTGCAGACCGACTACTACAAGATGGTCGCGTTCTTCCGCGATATCCGCGAGTACAGCAACGACCGCAACGTGCATTCGTCGAATAGCCAATCCGATATCTCCCCGGCGAGTCTGAAGGCGGGTTTCCAAAAGGAACTACTTGAGCGCGAAGCGGCGATGGCGAAACTCCGACTCGAAATGGAAGCGATCGAAGATGCGGTGATCAAGACGATGACGGCCGAAGACCAACGCAGTTCCGAAGGGCCGGACCGACCGAAGGTCGTGGCGAAAGCGATCCGTCAGTTCAGTGCGACGCAGAAGAAAGACTATTTCGCCAAGAAAGCCGAACACGAAAATTTGCGGGTGAAGATTCCCGCGTCGCAAGAGCAAGCCCTCTCGATCAACCGCTGCGATCCGCGGCCGCCGGCAACGTTCGTGAATCTCCGGGGCAATCCGCACGCTCAGGGCGTGGAAGTGAAGCCCGGCTTCCCCGAGATCCTCGGCCTGCCCGATCCGACCATCGCCGCGGGAACGAAGACCAGTGGTCGCCGCACGGTGCTCGCCGATTGGCTCACGGCGAAGGCAAACCCACTCCCGGCCCGCACGTTGATGAATCGCCTCTGGTTGCACCACTTCGGCAAGGCTCTGGTGCCGACGCCCAACGACTTCGGCAAACTCGGCGAGCAACCGACGCACCCGGAGCTGCTGGAATGGCTCGCCGCCGAGTTCCGCGAACCGACGGTCGGTCAGCCGTGGAGCCAACCCGGCGACGCCGAGACGTTGAAACGGATGCACCGAATGATGCTGACCAGCGCCGCGTACCAGCGGGCATCGGTCGCCGAGGCGACCAACATGAAGAGCGACCCGGGGAATACGTACCTCTGGCGCTTCAACAGCCGGCGTTTGAACTCGGAAGAAGTCCGCGATTCGATCCTCGCCGTCACGGGCGAACTCAACCGCACGATGTACGGGCCGAGCGTCTTCCCGAAGATTCCGCGCGAAGTGCTCGCGGGTCAATCGAACCCCGGCGAACACTGGCACTACAACGCGGCGAAGCCGAAGGACGGTAATCGCCGGACGGTGTACGTCTCGGTGAAGCGGTCGCTCCAGGTGCCGATTCTGATCAACCACGACCAAGCCGATCCGGACAACAGTTGCCCCGTGCGCTACACGACGACGGTGCCGACGCAAGCTTTGGGGATGCTCAACGGCGAGTTCACCAACGACCAAGCCGTCGCCCTCGCGGAGCGCTTGAAGAAGGAACACCCGGACGATTTGAACGCGCAAGTGATCCGCGGCATCCGCCTGACGACGGGACGCATTCCGAAGGCCGAGGAAGTGGCGAAGGATGTGGCGTTCATTGGGGCGCTGAAGGCGAAGCACAAGCTCGACGATGCGAAGGCGCTGGCGCAGTATGCCTTGATGCTGCTGAATACGAATGAGTTCGTGTACTTGGATTGAATCCGAAAACAGGAGGAAATGCGATGAGCGTGGCAATCTCATACTTGTCCAACAACGGCACGGTCGAAGCGTTCGTGCTCGGGCAACCGGAATGGCGCGCCTCCGGAAAGAGCAAAACGGAAGCTGAGCATCGTCTCCGGAACCAACTCCAAGAGCGTATGCGCAGCGGCGAATTGATGTTCATGGAATTCAACCAGTCGAACCAATCCGAGGAATCGGCCGGCGATACGGCGGAATCAGACCTCCAGGCGTGGCGGGAGATCGCCGCGGAAGCTTACCGTGAGCGGGATGCCGAGAAAGCCGCGGAGTTCCCCGAATGAAGATTCTGGACACGGACTGCTTTTCGGAGGTCGCCGGCGGCAATGGCGTCTACGTCGCTCGCTTCGAGAGCATCGATATGCCCCTCCGTGGCATTCCCATAATCGTTGCGGAGGAAGCTTTCCGAGGCTGGCTCGCCAAGGTCCGCGATCTGCAATCGAAGGGCAGGATGGAACGACTCGTTTGGGCCTACGGAAAGCTCCAACAAGCAATCGAGTTCATACGGGATGTCAACATCCTCCCCTACACCCCCGCGGCCCACGAGCACTACCTCCGTCTAAAATCCCACAAGCTCCGCATCGGCACCCGCGACCTGCGCATCGCCTCTATCGCACTCGCCCACGACGCCACCCTAATCACCCGCAACCGCCGCGATTTTGATATCGTTCCGTCCCTCCAACTCGAAGTCTGGAACTGACCCCATGACCACCCAATTCTGCGGCCGGACGCGGCGCGAGTTCTTCTGGCAAACCGGCGGCGCCTTCACGGGTCTCGCGCTCACCGGCCTTCTCGGCCGCGACGGTTTCGCACCGATGGCCCAAGCCGCCGAAGTCGGCAAGAACCCGATGGCCGCGAAGAAGCCGATGCACGCCGCCAAGGCGAAGAGCGTCATCTTCCTCTTCATGTACGGCGGCCCCAGCCACATCGACACCTTCGACTACAAGCCGAAGATGGTCGGCATGGACGGCAAAACGATCCCGGTCAAAACCTTCGGTCGCGGCGGCAAACGCAACGAGGGGCGTATCGTCGAGCCGCGCTGGAAGTTCAAGCAGTACGGCAAATCCGGGAAGTGGGTCAGCGACCTCTTCCCCAACCTCGGCACCTGCGCCGACGACATGGCCTTCGTCCACAGCATGTACGCCGAGTCGCCGATCCACGGCAGCGCCATGCTCATGATGAACTCGGGCCGGCTCATCAGCGGCAGCCCCTGCCTCGGTTCGTGGGTCACCTACGGCCTCGGCTCCGAGAACGAAAACCTCCCCG
>JAYTBD010000461.1:0-10093 GCA_043737155.1 Fimbriiglobus sp.
GCGCAGCGCCGCGACGCCACCGGGGTAGGTTTTGGAGAGGGATCGGATTTCGAGTGCGGGGGGTTGGCTCACGAAGTCGGCGGTTTAAAATATGTGACGATCAGGATGGTGATCAGCGAAACGACGATGGACAATACGGCCGTCGCAAGTGCACCGGAGATATTGGGACCGAGCGCCCCGAGGCGACGGAATTCGTCCTTCTATTTTTTGAAGCCGTCTATCCTTGGCTTCAGCAACAAGTTCTACTGGATCGCTCTCCCCTCGACGAGCGCGAAGAAGGGAATGCAGTCCCGACTGCACATCCACTGCGGATCGGCCTTCGGGACGTCAAAACCGTCGCCTTCCCTTGCATTCCTCATGCGCCCGCTCGGACCATTATTGTAATTTCCGTCGTTTTCGCCAGCCGGCCAAGCCGGTGCCCGCCAAACCGAGGCCTGCGAGGATCAAAGTCGATGGCTCGGGCGTATTGTGGACCTCGTCGATCCGGACGTCCGCGTCGATGTGGACGTGGCCGTTTGGGTCGTCCCGTGGCCTGAGGGTCACAAAATATTCGTGCTCGCCGAGGCGGAGCGTCTCCGAGGCGAACCAGAACGATCCCGGCGGACCCGTCTGCCCCGGTGCCGCATCGCGGACGGCGATCGATTCCCAACGCGACAGGACGACGCGGGGGTTGTCCGGATCGGTGATATACGTCTCCCCGACGCTGCCGCGGAACGTCACAGTTCCCGATTCCCCCGACGCTGCGTCTCGGAGGTTGAAGAGAAAGGCGAACTCCGTGGCGTAGCCGCCGGAGCGCATCAGGGGATCGTCCGGACTGAGGGCGGCTCCGGGACGGGCTTCGCCGACGTTCACCCTTCCGGATCCGCTCGCGGCGCCGGCCGGCCCGGCCACGACCTCCGAAGTGTACTCGGCGTCAATCTTCGAGCCGGAGATGACATTGTCGGGGAGCGCGTACTGCCACGCCGGGTTGCCGTTGGTCGTGACCGTCGAGAAATAATTCCACGGCACCGGCTCGGCCCGCAGGTCGCCCGCCCCTGCCAGTAATCCGAACGCGATCATCGCGGAACGCAGGGTGCGCATCATCCGGTCCTCCGAGGTGAAAAGACGAGCGGGTTGTAGCACGGACCGGAGCGCGCGGGACACCCCAACAGAAATGGGGAGTTCCCCGCTCCCGGCTCGGCCACTAGGTTAAGGGCTTCTCCCTCTCGTTCGGCCGGGTTCCATGATTCACGCGAAACTCCGCTGGGGCATCCTCGGCGTCGCCGGCATCAACCAGCGCTTGCTCCCGGCGTTCAAAGCGTCCACCACGGCCAGCCTCATCGGCATCGCCAGCCGGACGGAGGAGAAGGCGCTCGCCGCCGCCAAGGCCGACGGCATCCCGCGCGCCTTCGGCAGCTACGACGCCCTGCTGCAGGACCCCGGCATCGACGCGGTCTACATCCCGCTGCCGAACCACATGCACGACGAGTGGACGCGCAAAGCGGCCGACGCGGGCAAGCACATCCTCTGCGAAAAGCCGATGACCTGCGATGCGGCCAGCGCCGAGAAGTTGATCGCGTATTGCCGCGGAAAGGACGTCCGGCTGATGGACGGCTTCATGTGGCCGCACCACCCGCGCACCCACAAGCTGCGGAAGTTCCTCGACGGCGGGGCCATCGGCGCCGTGCAAAAAGTGAATGCGGCGTTCACGTTCAATTTGAAGGGATTGCCGACGGATAACATCCGCATGCAACCACACGCCGGGGGTGGCGGGTTGCTCGACGTCGGCTGCTACACCACCTTCGCGATCCGCTGGTGGATGCAAGCGGAGCCGGTGAGCGTCTTCGCCAAAGCCGTGTTTGTCAACGGCGTGGATGTAGCCATGAGCGGCGTCTGGACCTTCGCCGACGGCCGCACCTGCAACTTCGATTGCGGCTTCACCTCGCCGCTGCGGACGTGGGTCGAAATCGTCGGCACCGAGGCGGTCGTCCGCGTGCCGAACATGTGGATCCCGGACGAGGACGCAGTGTTCCAAGTGCTCCGCCAAGCCGGCGACTTCGGCAGCGGCATCGAGGAAATCGCGACGCCGGGCGAGAACCAGATGATCCACATGCTCGACGACTTCGCCGCGGCGGTGCGCGAGAAGCGCGAACCGGTGCCGAATCCGGACGAGGCGGTGAAGAGCTTGAAGGTGATGGACGCGCTGAGGAAGAGCGCCTTCGACGGCGTGGAAGTGGAGGTGGCGTAGGCAGTGCGAAAGATTGTCTGAAGATTATTCGGGATGATGAGGGAAAGACGGAGGCAAACTGGCCAAAAACCTATTGATCCAACGAGCTTTGACTGGTAATCTGACAAATCCAAAGGCTTTCGAACTTGACAACGGTTTGTGAAAGGCAAAGGATGGATGCTGACTTCTTAACGAGCGAAGGCTACCACAACGGCTTTGTGCTGACAATCACTGCCATTTCGATAAATGTTGGTGAGGCTACTGAGGAAAGGTTTGCAATCAACTGCCACAATCCTAGAACAGGGAAATCACTTCACAAAGAAGATTTCCTTACGTCTGCTCAAGCACGTACTTGGGCATGCAGTGAAATAGATGCCTTATAGAGATTGTACAAACGCTCCTTTCAAACCTACTTACACATTGGATATCCTCGTGCTTACCCTTACTGTAAAAAACGGTATTTCTACAATTTTTATGTTCGTATGTGTCATTCTCAACTCCGGTTGTGGAAGCTCTTCTAATACGATTGCACCCACTAAAATCCAAGTTGCAGCAAAGCAAGAGCCTATAAAAACGCCAGACACCAAGGCTACAGACGATAGTGCAGACAAACTGGGAGTGAAAGCACCCGATGGAAGAGAACTGACGAAAAGAGATTTTGCTAAGGTAAATAAGGACAACTTTCTGAAAATCACACTTGGCATGTCGGAAGCTGATGTCCATTTGATTTTAGGAAAGCCACTTACCTCTCAACACGATCAGATTTTTGATACGGACAGGTGGGTGGGTAACGATGGAAAGCGAATTGTAATTCATTACAAAACTCTCGATGGAGGATTTGTTGTCGCAACGAAAGAACAAGAAGGACTTTAAATCTAAAGCTTATAGTTCTTGAGGCGAGGGCGTGCCGCAAGTCGTCATTACCATTGGTGCTGCCCATTCAACTGGAACTTGTCGAGGTTGCGTTGTGGATTCGGGTGTGAAGTCCGGTCAATATATTAGTGCCCAAACTGAAGATCCCTTCTTTCTAACTCCATTTTGAGCACAGTGCCCAACCCCATCGACACCCTGTTCGCCCGCCTCCGCTCCGAGAAGCGCAAGGCCTTCATGCCCTTCATCCCGGCGGGCGATCCCGACTTGGACTTCACCGCGCGCCTGCTCGCGACCCTCGCCGCCAATGGGGCCGACCTCATCGAGGTCGGCGTGCCGTTCTCGGATCCCATCGCCGACGGGCCGGTGATCCAAGCGAGCTACACGCGGGCGCTGCGGAACAAGATGAAGATCGCCGACATGTTCGAGTGCGTGCGCGCGGCGAAGATCGCCACGCCGATGGTGGCGATGGCGTCGTACTCGCTCATCTTCAAACGTGGCGCAAAGGAGTTCTTGAAGCAAGCGCAGGCCGCCGGGTTCAGCGGGGCGGTGGTGCCCGACCTGCCCGCGGAGGAAGCCGAGGAGTTGGCGAAGCTCTGCCGCACAGTCGATTTCAAATTGATCCTGCTCGTGTCGCCGACGACGGCGGCGCACCGGATCGACACCATCGTGAAAGCGTGCAGCGGGTTCGTCTACGTCGTCAGTTTGGTGGGCATCACCGGGGAGCGCGCCGCCATCTCGCCGGAGATCGCCGCACTGCTCGGGCGCTTGCGGAACGCGACCAATCTGCCCCTTTGCGTCGGCTTCGGCGTGAGCCAACCGATCCATGTGAAGATGCTGCGCGACCATTGCGACGGGGTCATCGTCGGCACCGCGCTGGTGAAAGAATTGGACAAAGCGACGACCCCGGCCGAGCGCGAATTGGTGCTGGCGAATGTGGCCGCGAAAGTGCAAGTCCTCAGTTCTGCGTTGCGGGACAAATAGTGCGAGATCGAAACAGCGGAGCAGAGTAGTCATCACGCTCCGCGTGATGCGGAAGGAAGTGCACTCGAGAGTATTGAAGGGACGTCGCAACACAGTCCGAGCTTCCGACAAGTCACTTCCTTCCGCATCACGCGGAGCGTGATGACTGCTCTGCTCCGCTGGTTTAAAGGTTTCTCGTCAGCCATTTGAGCGCCCCGCCGAGCGATTCCATCGGCAAGCCGATGACGTTGCTCGTGCTGCCTTCGACGACGGTCATGATCGGGTCGTGCGGGAACTCGATGGCGTAGGCCCCGCTGCACCCCTCCCACTTCCGCGTGGCGATGTACGTTTCGATTTCCGCGTCGGTCAATTCCTTCATGCTCACGCGGCTGAGTTCCTGCCAGCAGAGTTGCCAATCGCCGGGGCGGACCCAGAGACAGACGCCGGTCCAGAGGTCGTGCATCGTCCCCGCGAGCGCACGGATGATCTGCCGGGCGTGGTCGGCGTCGTCCGGTTTGCCGACGACTTGGCCGTGCTGCCAGCCGACGGTATCCGCGGCGATGATGATGCCGTCGTCCACGGTCGGCGCGATGGCCTGCGCCTTGAGCCAAGCGAGTTCCGCGACGTAGTGCTCGCAGTTGCCGAGGCGCGCTTCGGTCGGCTCGGGGACGTTCGACGGCCGGACTTCGAAGGCGTAGCCGTGGAGTTTCATCAGCTCCCGGCGGCCGAGCGATCCGCTGGCGAGGATCAGGGGTTTGGGCATGGGAGCACTCGGATTGGGCACGATGATTGAGTTGAGCAACGCCAGTCTGGTTAGCCCGACGCGCTAGCGAGGGAGTCGGATGGAGTCTTCGACATCCGACTCTGAGATCGCACCGGAAGCCGTTCGAAAATTCAGTCGGGCCGTCGGGTCTGGAGTCGAATGTCGAAGACTCCATCCGACTCCCTCGCTAGCGCGTCGGGCTAACCAGATTTTGTGCCAGCAATTTCCTTAGCGCCGGCCACAACTTCTCCGGCGTCAATTCGTCCATGCAGATCATACCGTTCGGGCAGATTCGCAAATAGCTCCCGGCGCAAAGGACGCTCGTTTCAATCCCCGTGTGCCGCGATCCATACGGGCCGTGCTTGGCGATTTTCGTGCAAGTGTACGGTGCGACGCACGGCGTTCCGAGCGCGGCGGCGAGGTGGAGCGGCCCTGTGTCATTGGCTAGCATCACATCGCATTCAGACAGTAAAGCCGCGAGTTTCGGAAGCGATGTCTTGCCGGTGAGATCAAGGCAGGCGCCATTCGCGAACTTTCGAATCTCGAGTGCGAGCGGAGCGTCCTCCGCGGCGCCGACGAGGAATACAGTACCGCCGAATTCGGCGCGAGCGCGGTTGACCAACTCCGCGAAGTGCGCTGGCGGCCAGCGCTTCGTCAGCCACTTGGCACCCGGCGCGAGCGCGATCCACGGGTGTGAAAATTCGGCGAAGTCATGCTCGATGCTGTGCAATTCCTGTGGATTCAGTGGCACGTGGAATCGTTTCGCCAAGTCCCCGCCTCCGAGCGCCTCGACGATGCGCCAGTACCGATCGACCGCATGGATCCGCTCCGCGTCGGGCACCTCGATGCGGCGTGTGTATGCGTGTCGGCTCCCCTCGCGGGCATTGGCGAACCCGACCCGTACCGGCGCCCCCGTCACCGCCGCCATGATGCCGGTGCGGAGCAACCCTTGGAGATCGATCACGAGGTCGTAGCGGTTCTTTCGCAATCGATCGGCGAATTGAATCGAGTACCGTAGCGATTTCCACAACCCTTGGAACGCGCCGCGTTGAAATGGGACCGTCGCATTCAAATCCGGGTGGCCCGCGATCAGCGGCTCGAAGGATCGATTCACGATCCAATCGATGGAACTCGCCGGGTACAACTCTTTTAACGCCGACAGCACCGGCAGGCTATGCACGATGTCCCCGAGGGCGCTCGGCTTCAACAGAGCGATGCGTTTGGGTCGTAGGTTCAGCAGCGATGCCGTCACGCCTCAGGCGTCGGTGCGGGATTCTCCTGCTTCGCCGCGAGCAACGCGACCAGCAAGAGGGTGGCCCCGGCGAGCGCGAACGGCAGTGTGTGCGAGTCGTGCCACCAGAAGACGACGCTGCCGAGGAACGGCCCGAGAATGCGGCCGAGCGACGCGAACGATTGGTTGACGCCGAGAATTTCACCCTGTCGGTTCGGGTCGGCCCGCCGGGACACGAGCGCCGCCACGGACGGATTGAGGAACGCGAAGCCGAACACGGCGACCGCCGAAGCGATGTAGAACAGCGTCCGAAAGCCATCGGCCGAACCGCCGGAGGCTTTCATCAAATGGACGGCGTACGCCACGGCCCCCAACCCGCCGAGGCCCATGAACATCATGCCCAACCCGGCCTTCATCAGCGTGACGTCGGAGACCTTGCCCGCGAAGCGGCGGTAGAACCCCCCCTGTGCGACCATCAGCACGAAACCGACGCCGGCGAAGACGAGGAAGTTATCTTGGTCGTCGAAGCCGAACGCTTCCTTGGTGAAGAGCGCGAGAGTGGCTTCGAAGTTGGCGAAGGCGAAGATCGCGAGGAAGTAGATGAGGATGAGCGGACCGACGGCGGGCATCTTCAGCACGTCGAGGGATCGCCCCAAGCTGAAGGCCCCGCGGTGGGACTGCACCACTTCGGCGCCGCGCTTGAGCGTCTCGGGCAACAGGAAGAACGCGAGCACCGCGGCGATCAGCGACAACCCCGAAGCGATGGCACCGGGTGCCCAATGCTCGTTCGGACCGAAGATTTCCAGTCCCAAGTAGGCGATGAGCGGACCGAAGGTAAAGCCGATGCCGAAGGCCGCGCCGATGAGTGCCATCCCCTTCGACCGCTTCTCCGGCGTCGTCGAATCGGCGATGACGGCGGAGGCGGTGCTCACGCTGGCCCCGGCGATACCGGCGCCGATGCGCGAAGCCATGAGCAGTCCGATGGCCAACGCCGAATCGGTGGCGGGGATGGTGCAAGCGAGCGCGAACAACGCATAGAAGACGACGGATCCGACGAGGCCCATGATGAGGATCGGCCGGCGGCCGATGCGGTCCGAGATGCGCCCCCAGACCGGGGAGAAGATGAACTGCATGATCGAGAACGACGAGTAGAGCAGCCCGATGGTGATGCCCTTGACCAAGTCGCTGCTGCCGCCGAGGTACTCGTTGGCGTAGCGCGGCATGAGGGGCAGCACGATGCCGAAGCCGAGCAGGTCGATGAAGACGACGAGGAAGACGACCAGCAGGGCCGACTTGGACTTCTTCGCGGGGGGCGGGGTCATTCGCATTCCGGGGTCGGGGTCGCCAATCCACTCAGCTTATGGAGTCGGGGTCAATACTCCTGCACGAGCAATTCCCCGGTCGCGGTGAACCAGCCTTTGCCATCGATTTGGTAGACGCCATCGGATGCGATCGCCAATGAGCGCACGAGGAATTCGCAGATCGCATCGAGCTTCGATTCGTCGCTGTGGTCGAAGGGTTTGCGCAGCGTCACCATCTGCCGGGTCTGGATCACGCGCTCCATGAGGTCGGGTGCATTCGGGCTGTAGGTCATCGTCTCCAACTCCGCGGCGAAGGCGTTCAAGTCGGCGCGCAGGTCGTCCGGTTTGGTCAGGTAGCGCGCCAGCAGGATCGGCGATCCGGTCGGGAAGTGGAGTTCGCCGGAGGTCCAGCCGAGTGCGTCCCCCTTGAAGTGGGGGACGCACGCGTGCCCAGCGGTCGCCAAGCCCTCCGCGATTTGCGCCGGTGTCAACCCGCTGTCACTGCGACCGAAAACGCGCTGCCACATCGATGGTTCCTAACTGTCTGCCGATCGCCGATTGCTGTTTCCAAACAGCGTTCGGCCGTCAGCGGTCAGCTTTCAGTTTATTCGATTCTTCAACCTCTCCGCCGCGGACGACTATCCGCTTCTCGCCCGTGCGGAACGCCTCGGCTGTCAAACCGGTGCGATAGCTGCGGAAGGTAATGGCGCCGTGCGTCTCCGTTTCCCACAGCACCGCGCCCGGGCAATCGGCCTCGCGGATGAAATTGGTGTAGAAGTCGCCACGGCTGACCGCGATGAATTTCGCCGCGGCCCACGCCTTCAACTCCGGCGGGAACGCCGCGCGACTGCCGTGGTGCGGGGCTTGCAGCACATCGACCGGTCGGGCCGGCTTCGCGAGCAATTGGGCCGCCCCCGCTTTTTCGATGTCGCCCGTCAGCAGGAAAGTATGCTCGGCGTGCCGGATCAACAGCACCAGACTGCGTTCGTTTTCGATCCCCGGCGGGCCGACCGGCGGCGGATGCAGCACCTCGAACCGGACATCGCCCGCGCCGAATTCCTGACCGACCGAGATCGTGCGCGTATCGACGTTGTGCGCCTTCAACGCCAGCACCGTCTCGGCGACCTGCGGCGTCGGCTTTTGCGCGAAGCTCGGGGTGAACGTGACCCGGCCGACGGGGAAGCGCCGCATCAATTCGACGAGGCCGTTGAAATGGTCGGCGTCGGCATGGGACACGAAGACTTCGTCGATCCGGCGAATGCCGCGCGACCAGAGGTACGGGGCGACGACGCGCCGCACGACATCCGGCCCACCGGTGGTACCGACGTCGTAGAGCAGGCAGCGACCGTCGGGCGTTTCCAGGACGACGCAACCGCCATGGCCGACCGCGAGGAAGGTCATCCGCAGTTCGTCGGCGGGCCGATCCGCGGTCGGCATCAGCAGCCCGACCAACACCCAAGCGAGCCATCCGCCGCCGAGCCAGCGGCTCCGTTTCAGCCCGATCAACAGGATCGCGACCGTGAGGCCGTAGAAGCCGAGCAGCCACCACGTCGGGAGACCGGGGAGGTACGCGACGCCGCCCGGGAGTCCGTCGGCGGCGTGGACGACCGCGTCGCCGGCGTTCAGGGACAAGCGGGTGATAGCGGCGAGCGCATCGGCGATCCCTGGAACCGGCGCCAGCAGGAACAGCAGAAACCCGGCGACGAGAGCGATGGACGTGAGCACGACGAGGATCGGCCCGACCAGCAACCCGACGGGCGAGATGACGTTCTGCTGCGCAATGAGCAGCGGCGTGTTCACAATGAAGAGCACCGCATTTATCAAGTACCCGACCACGACGATGCGCAAGGCCCCGCGGCCGATCCGCCACCACGCGGGCCGGATGCTGTCGATCAATTGTTCCAGCGGGCTGAGCCGCTTCGGTTCGACCCACCGGCCGATGCCGTAGATCAGGGCGAACACCGACAGGAACGAAAGTTGACAACCGAGATCGAAGACGTCGGTCGGGTTATTGGCGAGCACGACGAGCCAAGCGAGGGCGAGGGAATTGGCGGTGTGGACCCGGCGACGCAGGACGATCGCCCCGCAGACGAGCACGACCATGACGGCGGCGCGCACGGCCGACGGGCGGAAGCCGGTGAGCAAGGCGTATGCGACGATGAGGATTGCGACCGCCCACGCGGCCCGGCGCCGGGGCACTCCGACCGCGCCGAGCGCCACCCAAACGAAGGCCGCGAGGAGAACGAGGTGCTGGCCCGAGATGGCGAGCACGTGCACGACGCCGGTGCGCACGTAGGCGTCCCACTCGGCGCGGTCGAGGGCGCTGCCGTCGCCGAGCAGCAGGGCGCGAGCGATGTTCGCCTCTTTCTGAGGGAGAGTTTCGGTGAGCGTCGCCGTGCCGCGCCGGCGGGTACTCGCCAACGCGCGGGTGTAGCCCATCGGAGCCGTGTCCCAGCGGGTGATCGCAGAGCCGTTGCCGCTGACGCGGAGATCGCCGCGGAGTCGCTGGTTGCGGAGCGCGTCGTTGGCGTCGCGCTCGCCGGGGTTGCCCGGCGGTCGGGGTCGCCGCCAAGTCCCGACGATCTGCACCGAGTCGCCCGCTCGCAATCCCATCATCGGCGCGGTCGGTTCCCCGGTCGTCGGGTGTTCGACCGTCAGCCGCACTCTGCCGGAGGCCGGGGTCCACCGGCCATCGGTGCCTTCGAGTTCGGTGACTTCGAGAATGCTCGCGTCGAGATCGTTCTGGCGGACGGGGACGA
>JAYTBD010000462.1:0-4213 GCA_043737155.1 Fimbriiglobus sp.
CTGTTCGGGATCAGCAAGGGGAGAATGCGCAGCAGGGTTTGGCCGGAGACGCCGTACTGCGTCGCCTGCTGGATGATGCCGCCGATGAGGAACAGCCCCGTCAACCCCGCGAGCGCGAGCAGGAAGACCCGCACGAGCTCCCAGAAGATCATCCGGTTCAGAATGCCGAATAGCATGGGGTATCCAGAGTGGCCCTCAAACTCTCGACTGCCAGATAGCAGGATCGCGCGAGTTATGGAAGACGGAGAGTACCATGATCGGGCGGATCACTTGCTCCAACGTGCCGTGGCTTCCGCCGCGACCTGCTCCCAAGGAACGGTGTCGTCCGGGTTGGCGTCGTCGTCCGCGATGCGGCGCTGCAGTTCCTCACGCTGTGCCTCGGTCGGCGCGCCGCGATCGGCTTCGGCTTCGATGCTCTCCCAAAGATCGTTCGCCAGTGCGATCCGCTTCGAAATGGGGAGGCGGTCGATGCCGAGTGATTCCGAAGTTACTGGCATGGGATTCCTCCGAATGAGCGAGTGGACTATCTCATCATACGTGGCTCGTCGATCTTGTAGGTCACGCTTTGCGTGACGCCCTGTGTTCGGCCAGCGCCTTGTCGGCGAGAGCATCGAGCCGTCCGGAGCGCTCATCGTCCTCGATTTCGGCGTCCCAATTCTCTCCGGCTCGTTCGTTCAACCACGTCCGTATTTCGGCCTCTTGTTCGGGAGGCAATTGCTCGATGGAGGATGTGATGGCTACGACGGTGTTCATGTTGAAATCTCATTCAGTAGTAGCGGTTCTTCGAGATCGGCGTCCGGATCGGACAGAGTCGAATCCGGGGCGGGCAACGCCTCGCCGCGTTCGATGGAGTAGTTCGCCAAGTCGAGCAGGGCTGAAGCGAGCAAGCGCCGCGTTTCGGTTAAATCCGGTCCGCAGGTGATCGCCCCCGGGAAGTCCAGCACATGGGCGTGGACGCCCTCGTCGAGGAATTGGTAGGCGGCTTTGTAAGTGAGCATGGGGTGTTGTTTCCGTCGATTGCGGATCAGCTGCGCCCTTGCCAGATGGCAGGGTTGCGCGAGGTGTGGAAGACCGAAAGGACGACGACGACACCTGGTGCGCGCTCGCGGTAGTACACGCAATACCGGAAGCCGGGGACCACGGCTTTTCGGATGTCGCGGAGCACGACGGCGTGCAGCTTGGGATTCGCGGCGATGCGGTCGAAGACTTTTCGCACCGCATCTTTGAACGCGGTGCCTTTGCCGGGACACTGTCCTTCGAACCAATCGCCCGCCTCATCGAACTCAGCGCGGGCGACCCGGCGGAGAATGACGGACTTCTTCATCGACCCCACCGGGCCGTGGCTTCCGCCTCGACCTGCTCCCAAGGAACCGTATCGTCCGGGTTGGCATCGTCGTCGGCGAGGCGGAGTTCGAGCTCCGCCCGCTGGGCTTCCGTCAGATCCTCGTCCGCAGCAATGCTGTCCATAATGTCTTCGACCAGTACGATGCGATCATCCACGCTCAATTTGTCGATGCCCAAAGATTCGATTGTCACGGCCACGGCGCTCCCTTCGGTCAAACGGCGAGATGCATACAAGATAGCAGACGCGAAGCCCGTTCGGAACACCGTCACCGCCCGCTCGTCGCGCGGATCGTCGGCGCGGCTTCGACCGGTTTGTCGAAGCGGTTCCGCAATCGCTCCGCGACCGCGCGGACGGGGTCGGTGACCACCGGCAACATCACCGCTTTCGTCGCCAATTTGCCGTTCTCGCGCGTCAACTCGATCTTGAACAAGCCGCCGCTGAGCAAGCCGGTCACGTCGCCGAGCGGCGTGGTCAGCCAGCGCTTGAGCGTCTGCGACCAGATCGTGTAGAACTCGAACTTCAAATACTGCCCGCCGGTGTCGAGTTCGCCGGAGCCGCCGAGGCTGACCGCCGAGCCGAGCAAATCGAGCTGGGTCACTTTCACCAAGTCGCCCTTGAGTTCGAGTGTGGCGTGGGCTTCCTCGAAAGCGCAGCGGTCGGGCGTTTGGCCCTTCAACACTTTGACCAGCTCGAGCAGCACGGGGATCTTGTACATGCGGCCCTGCGGCACGTCGATTTGCCCTTGCCCCGACACGATCCATTTGCCGGTCTTGGGGTCGAGCACGTTCTCGACGAGGAAGCTCCCCTGCGCCAAGCCGCGCAATTCGGAGTCGTCGCCGAGCTTCGTCTGGCGCGCGAGTTCGTCGAGCCGGACGCCGGTCGCGGTGAGCCAAACGCGGTACTTCACGGTGTCGTCGAGCACGACCCGCGCCTGACCGCCGACGGCGCCTTGGTAGAGCGTCGCCGTGATGTCCGGGAACTCGATGGCCGCCGGGGCATAGCCGCTCGGGTCCGCCGCGTCCACCGCCTGCGGGCGGATGCGGTAGCCGAGCTTCGCCGATGACAGCGGCTGCTTGCCGACGGTCGCTTTGTCGAGCCAGATGTTGCCGACGACGGCGCCGACGTGGGTTCCTTCGTAGCGTCCTTCCGAGGCGATGGTGCCGAAGAGTTCCTCGAAGGGCAGGCCCGCTTCCAAGCTGCCGCCGTTGAGTTTCAAACTCGCGTTCCAGTAGACCACCGGCTGGGGCGTCTCGTCCCGCTTCGGGATCGGCAACAGCTTCGGCGCCACCGGCGCCGGGGTTTTCTGCCACAGGAAGGCGAACGGGAGGATGGCGCCCGACGAAACAACGGGCGTGGGTTCCGCGGCGACCGGCGAGAACGGCCGGCTCCCATCGCGCGGCGACCACAAGGCGATCTTCGGCTTCTCGTCGGTCAACGCCTGAGCGCGCGCCACCGGCTCTTTCGCTTTACCCTCGGCGGGCATCGACACCACCAAATGCTTCACGAACAGATCGGCCGAGCCGCGGAACTTCAACTCGCGGAAGGCGCGTTGAATCTTCGCCGGCATCGCTTTCAGCAACGCCTCGTCGGCGATCATCGGAGTCAAGCTGATACCGCCGAGGTTGGCCCACAGCTCCCCGGCGTCGGCGAAGCGGATGTCCCCGGCGTCGAGCTTCAATTCCGATGCGCCGTGCTTGGCGCTGAACTTCACGAGTTCGAGCCGGCCGCCGTGGTAGCGCAGCAGCCCCGCGAGATTGTGCAAGTCGTACGGGAAGAACGTCGGCGTGACGCTCGGCCCTTTGAAGTGGAAAGACAACCGCATGTCGGTGGCCGGGTTGAACGGCGGCTCCGCCGGCAACACCGCCGCGACGGACACCACGGCACCGGCGCCCGGCAGCGCCACATCGGGCAGTCGCTCCGGCGCGGTCGTCCGGCCGCTGCGGTCCCAGATTTCCACGTCGGCGCCGAACGTCAAATCGCCGCGCGGGTTGAACGCGCGGATCGTCGGGTCGAGCTTGATCTCGCGCAGCGCCGCTTTGAACTCGGCGTCGATCGGGCAATTCTCCCCCTGCACGCGCAGCGTCAACTTGCGATCCGCCGTCCCCGCCACGGCTTCGTTCTCGCCGGATATCCAGAAGCGTCCGCCGTCGTGTACGGCTTCGAAATTCCTCAGTTCCACGCGGTCGGTATCTTCCTCCGGTACGAGCGCCAACCCCGGTCGCAACGGCCGCTTCGAGTCGCTGGCCGAGACGGACACCAGCACATTCCCGCGCACCTGTTTGATGGGGAAGGGGAAATGCGTGTAGTTCACGGTGCCGTCGAAGACCCGGATTTTGAACGTGTTCTCGCAGCGATTGACGCCGAGCGGTTGGCGGATGTTGATGACGAAATCGCCGCGCGCTTTCCCGCGCAGTTTGCCGAGCGACACCGGGTAATTGCCCGGCAGCGCCGCCATCAATTTGTCGTCGATGGGGATGTCGTTCCCGGCGATCTTCAGCGCGATGAACGGGTCCGGCCCTTCCCCCGCGACCTTCCCGGTCATGCCGACGCGCCGCCCGCCGGCGGTACCCGTGAGGGCGAGCTGGAACTCGTCGGTGCCGTCGCTGGACACGACCTTTTTCACCGACCCCGCGAGGTCGAAGATCGGGTAGCGGAATTTCTCGTATTTGATGGCGAGCTTATTCGGGCGGATCTCGACCTCGCGCTTCCACGCCCCCTCGGTGCGGGCGAAGCGGACGCCGATATCGACGCCGCCGTCCGGCGAGAACATCCGCTGGATCACCGCCGCTTTCGGCGTGAGGCGCCGGAACAGCTCGTCGTCGAGCGTGAGCGCGTGGACCGTCAGATCGAACTCGTCGAGCTTCTCTT
>JAYTBD010000463.1:0-4210 GCA_043737155.1 Fimbriiglobus sp.
ATCGACCACCTCGGGAGCGAACGGATCGCAGTAGTGGATACTGTCGATGCGGCGGGGCAAAGGTCAAGGGGAGCGGCCATCGGCGAATGTCACATTCACACAGCGTAGGGGCACCCCTTGTGGGTGCCCTGCTCCGGATGCTCAGTTCACCTCATTGCCGAGGGCACTCACAAGGGGTGCCCCTACGATGCATTGGACTGTGTGACATGTGGCCGGGGACGGTCCAGTCGACCGGAGCCGCACTCCCAGATCGGATCGCCCTTCGGAAGGTCGCCCCAGAAGCGCATCTGTTCGATGGACTTGCCGCGCGGCACCGAACCGGAGGTCAGCATTCAACCGCGGAGCTTCTCGCAGACGAACTCGACCGAGTCGGGCACCGTCATCGGCTCGAATAATTTGTTGGCGATCATAGCGTTGTCCCGCAGAGGTATGTAAATGAGTTCAGTATACATATGCGCTCCCAAATCTCTTTGTCAACCGAATGCTCGTAAATTGTTGCAGAGCCGGGTCGCGTAAACGCCCGCAGATTCCAAGACTCCGGGCGCTTACGCAACCCGGCTCGCACTTGACGGAAATGTCACAATTCGGATAAAGATAGTTCGTGCTCGCGGTATTCCTCGGTATGAAGACTCTCACGATGGACGCCGAGGCGATCGTCGCCGCCAACGAATTGCTGGGAAATGCGACCCCCCAGGAGATTTTGCGCTGGGGGGTCAAGAATTTCCACCCGCGCCTGCTCATGGCCACCGCCTTCGGGGCCGAGGGCTGCTGCATCATCCACATGCTCTCGGAAATCGAACCGGGGGTCGCATTCATCAACCTCGACACCGGCTACCAGTTCGCCGAGACGCTGGCGCTTCGGGAGAAAATCAAGGACCGTTACGGGATCGCAGTCGAAATGATTCAACCGGAGCTGACCGTGGCCGAGTACGAAGCCGAGCACGGTGGGCCGCTTTTCGAACTCCGGGCCGATCAGTGCTGCCACGACCGGAAGATTCTGCCGTTGAAGCGTGCCTTGGCCGAACACGATCCGCTGGCTTGGATCAGCGCCATTCGCAAGGATCAGACGACCGACCGCGCCGTCGCCGGGGTCGTGCAGTGGGATGCGAAGTTCAATTTGGTAAAGATCAACCCGCTGCTGAACTGGACGAAAAAGGAAGTTTGGAAGTTTGTTCTCGATCACAATGTGCCTTACAACGAGCTGCACGACCGGGGCTATCCGAGCATCGGCTGCTGGCCATGTACGAATGCGGTCGGCGCCGGCGCGGACGACCGCTCCGGGCGCTGGGCGGGCAAGAAGAAGAAAGAGTGCGGGCTGCACGTCATCGAAATCAAAGACGGGGCGGGCATCTGATGATGTTCTCCGCCAAAGCCGAGTACGCCTGCCTCGCTTCGCTGGAACTCGCCGCGCGCTTCGGGGATCCGAAGCCGGTGCGCCTCACCGACATCGCGGAGAAGCACGATATCCCGCCGCGCTTCCTCGTGCAGATTCTGCTGCAACTCAAAGGCGGCGGTTTGATCGCGAGCACGCGCGGCGCCAGCGGGGGCTACCAGTTGGCCCGCGCGCCCGAGAAGATCACCCTCGGCGATATCCTCGGCATCATCGAGCGCGCCGAACCGAATCCCGCCAGTCGCAAAGCCGAGCCGACCCCGCTCGCGACGGCCCTGCACGACGTCTGGGATAGCATCGCCAGCACCCGTCAGAAACTGTTGGATGAAACCACCCTCGCCCACATCGTGTCGATCGGGCAGGGATTGCAGTACGTGATTTGACCCATTCCTATTTTCATTTCGATCTGTTTCGTGTCGTTCGCGCTTTTCGCGGTCAAAGCCTCTTCTTCACCGCGCCGCCGGTGGCGACGTACTTCGCCGGCTCGTTTTCGCCGACGCTCTTCAATAAATCCGCGACGATGTCATCGCTGGTTTTGCCCTCGGCTTGGGCTTGGAAGTTCGCCGCGACGCGGTGGCGCAATACCGGGGCGGCCGCTTTTTTGATGTCGTCGATGGCCACGCTGAAGCGACCGTCCATCGCGGCGAAGGCTTGGCCTGCGCGGACCAAATACTGACCGGCGCGGACGCCGGCGCCGACGTTCACCATCCGCCGGATGTACTCCGGCGACGTCGGATCTTTCGGCCGCGTCGCGCGAACTAATTTCACGGCGTAGTCGGTCACGAAGTCGCTCACCGGCACGCTGCGCACCAGCTTCTGCAAGTTGATGATCGCTTTGCCCGTGAGCACTTTTGTGAGCTCCGGCGTTTCGTCCTTGGCCGTCTGGCTCACGATCCGCTTCTCTTCGTCGAGGCTCGGGTAATCGACGTAGATGTTGAACATGAAGCGGTCGAGCTGGGCTTCGGGCAGGGGGTAGGTGCCTTCTTGTTCGATGGGGTTCTGCGTCGCGATGACGAAGAACGGCTCGGGCAATTTGTGCGTATCTTGGCCCACCGTCACTTCGCGCTCCTGCATCGCTTGCAGCAGCGCCGCTTGCGTCTTCGGCGGCGTGCGGTTGATTTCGTCGGCGAGGATGATGTTCGAAAAGATCGGTCCACGCACGAAGCGGAACTCGCGCTTCCCTTGGTCGTTCTCGTCGAGCACCATCGTGCCGGTGATGTCCGACGGCATGAGGTCCGGGGTGAACTGAATCCGCTTGAAGCCGACGTCCAGAATCTGCGCGATGCTGCTGACGATGAGGGTCTTGGCCAACCCCGGCACGCCGACGAGGAGACAGTGGCCGCGGGTGAACACGGCCGCGAGGATTTGCTCGACGACCTCGGCCTGGCCGATGACGACCCGGCCGAGCTGCTCGGTCATCTGGTTGCGGGCCTGCGAAAACTGGGCGAGGTAATCGGTGATGCGGTCGGCCGACACGGGGGATCCTTTCGGCGGGGGGACTATCGGGGAATGATAGTCGCTCAGGCGGATTCGGGGAACGATACGCCGGAGTAGATTTCGGCGAGGGGAATGCGAACGGGGACCGAGGTGAATTCGAGTTCGGCGTCGAGTCCGACGAACGAAACGATTCCCCACGAACCATCGGCTTGGCGGATCAATCTCTCAATGACCGCTTCGTCTTGCGCGACCAGCACATACTCAACGAGGCTTGGGATCTGTTGGTAATTTCGGAATTTTGCCCCGCGGTCGTAGTCCTTGGTCGATGGTGAGAGAATTTCGATGATGGCGGTCGGATTGATGATCGACAACGGATCGTCCGAGGCGGGTATGGACTTGCCGCAGATAATGACGATATCGGGGTAGGTGTACAAGCCGGTGCGTTCGACTTTGCATCTCTGATCGGTGACGCGGACTCGGCACCGGCCGCCTTTGAGTCGGTTGTAAAGTTCCCCGCTGAGATTCATCAAAACGTCGTTGTGCTTCTCGCTCGCCCCTGCCATCGCGAACATCTCGCCATCGAAGTATTCGCTCCGGAACGCGGCCTCATTTTCGATCGCGACATACTGCGTAGGCGACAACTCCGATTTCGGCAGAGCGCTCATGGTAGCCCCTTCAGTTCATTGCATCCGGCGTGGCGGATTCGGTGAATTCGATGTCGCGATAGATTTCCCCCAGTGGAATCGTCACACCGACGGAAACGACTTCGATGCTTTCACCGATCCCTTCGATGACCGTCAGATTCCACGAGCCGTCGGGTTGTAACGTGTGCCGTTCAATGGCGGCTTCGTCTTGTGAGACGAGAACGTACTCGCGGAACCCCGGAATTTGGCGATACTGTTTGAATTTGGTGCCGCGGTCGTAGTCTTCCGTCGACGGCGAGAGAATTTCGACGATGGCGATCGGGTTGATGATCGCCAAGGGATCGCGCGATGAAAACTTCGGCTTGCCGCAGAGGATGACGATGTCCGGATACGTGAACAATCCGGTTCGCTCGATGCGGATGCGCTGATCGGAAGAAGCGGTTCGACAACGTCCGCTTTCCAAACGGTTGCCAAGCGATCGGATCAGATTATCTTTGACGAAATTGTGAGTGGACGACGCTCCTGCCATGGCGAAAATCTCCCCCGCGTAGAACTCGCTTTTGAATGGGGCGGCGTTTTCGATGGTCAAATAGTCTTCGACGCTCAAACGGGTCTTCGCGATCGCACTCATTTTGTGTCTCCTCGGTGACAATAGTTTATCACACGTCCCCGGCCTCGGCAAAGATCGGGCAGCCGACGGCCCAAGGTTTGTACTGCGACCAATAGTGGATCAACTTCA
>JAYTBD010000464.1:0-4209 GCA_043737155.1 Fimbriiglobus sp.
CGGTCGCCGCGCGCTTCGGCCAAGGCTGCGACGCGGTCTTGCCCGCCCTCGCGGTTCTCCCCGCGGCCTACGCGATCGGCGAACTGTTGCAGCGTTCGCGCCCCGGTGTCGCGCTGCTCGCAACCTCGTGTGCCCTCCCCCTCGGCGCGGCGTGGTTCGGTGTCGGCATCACCCCGGAGCCGCTGCAACTCGGGCCGAGTGCGGCGCAACAGCAATTGATCGACGCGATCCGGCAGACGACGACCCCCGAAGCGCGGCTGCTGATCGAAGACGACGGCACCGACCGACCGGGCTGGAACTGGCCCGCGCTGCTCGGCCTCGACGCCGACCGCTATTGCATCGGCGGGCTCGACCCCGAGGCGAACATCGAACACCTGGCGTGCGGGATGAAGAACGGGCACCTCCAAGGGCGACCCTTCGCCGAGTGGACGCCCGACGACCGCGCGGCCTATTGCCGGCGCTACAACATCGGTTGGGTGCTCTGCCGAACGCCGGAGGGCACCAAGTGGTGGATGGACGATCCGCGGACCAAGGTACTGGGACGGTACTCCGCGGGCGCCGAGTGCGTGCTGTTGGAACTGGACCGATCGCGGACCTTCGTGCTGAGCGGCCGGGCGACCATCGCCCAGATGGACCGCCGGTGTATCGTGCTGATCGACGCGGTCCCGGATGAATTCGGCTGGGTCCGCTTGAGCCTCCACCACCAGCAAGAACTACGGGTGGCGCCGCTGAATGTGACACCCGCCGCCGATCCCGATCCGGGCGACCCCATCCCGTTCCTGAAGCTCCACCTCCCCGGCCCGGTATCGCGCATCACGATTTCCTGGCCGCATCCGTAAAGGCCCGCGACCGGTGTTTTTATCGCTTCGCCGACTTCTGCGAAGCTTTCAGCATTTCCGTCGCTTCCTTCAGCGTCGTTTCGGTGCGCGCTTCGCCGCGGAGCATCAGCGCCAGTTCTTCGATGCGATCCGCGTCGGTCGTCAGCGGGGCGATCGTCGTCGACGTCCGTTTCGCCGTGCTCGTCTTGCGGATGGTCCACTGCCTCGCGGCGTAACTCGCCACCTGCGGCAAGTGCGTCACGCACAGCACTTGATGGGAGCGCCCGAGCATGGCGAGTTTCTGGCCGAGCACATCGCCGAGCCGACCGCCGACGTTGGCATCGATCTCGTCGAAGACGACGAGCGTGCGGACCGGGTCGTGCGCCGCCAGCACCGTTTTGATCGCCAGCATCGTGCGTGACATCTCCCCGCCGCTGGCCACCTTGCGCAGGGGTCGCGCCGGTTCGCCGGGGTTGGCCGTCAGCATCAATTCCAAATGGTCGAAACCGGTGCTCGGGACATCGTCGGCGCCGAGCGGAACGGCTTCGAGTTGCGCTTCGAGTTTCGCCGTCGGCATGCCGAGGTCGTTGAGGTGCTTCTGCGCTTCGGAGGCGAGCTTCTTGGCGACCTTGCCGCGCGCTTTGGAGAGTGCGGACGCAGATGTTCTCAGTCCTTCCAATGCCGATGCCAGCGCCGCGTCGATTCCCGCGAGGTCGTCTTCTTGGCGCTGCAAGGTTTGCTCCTGCGTTCCGAGCGTGTCGCGGTAACGGATCAATTCTTCGTGCGGTTTGCCGTACTTCGCTCCGAGCTTCTTGAGCATCTGCAAGCGCCGCTCGACGGCGTTCAATCGCTCCGGGTTGGCCTCGAACTTATCGCCGAGATCCCGGCAGGTTTCCGCGATGTCCTGCACTTCGGGCTTGAGCGCCTCCAAGCGCTTGGCCACCGCTTCGATCTCCTTGTCGAGCCGGCCCCACGTCTGCGCTTCGCGCAAGATCTTGCCGAGGACCTCCATCACCGACCCTTCGTCGTCGTATAGCCGCGCCGCCGCACCGGAGTTGAATTGGGCTAAATCTTGGGCGTTGAGCAGCGTTTCGCGCTCGCGCTGGATGTCCGCGAGTTCGCCGGGGAGGAGGTTGGCCGCGACGAGTTCGTCGCGCTCGAAGCGGAGCAGCGCCAACTCGCGCTGGCGCGTCTGGCGGTTCTCGACGAGCTGCTTGTACTTCGCCCGCAGGCCTCGCACGCTGTCGGCCGCCGCCGTGTACGTGCAGCGGATGTCGCCGAGCTTGCCGAAGGCGTCGAGGAGTTCGAGTTGGTACGCGGGTTGGAGCAGCGAATAGCTTTCGCGCTGGCCGTGGACATCGACGAGCATCTCGCCGAGTTTGCGGAGCGTCGCCACCGAAACGGGGGCTTCGTTCACCAGCGCCGAGCTGCGGCCCGCCCGGGTGAGCCGCCGCGTGAGGATGAGTTCGTCTTCTTCAAAAGTGGTTTGCAGCATCTCCTCGGCGGCCTGCTTTTGCTCCGGCCGCGCGAGGTCGAAGCGCCCGGTGACGCGGAGTTCGTCCTGGCCGGCGCGGATGAGGTCGGCGCCGCCGCGTTCGCCGAGGAGCAAGCCGATGGCGCCGAGGAGCAGCGACTTGCCGGCGCCGGTCTCGCCCGTCCACGCGCAGAAGCCGGCGAAGAGTTCGACGCGGACATCTTCGATGAGGGCCAAGTTCTGGACGGACAGCTCGCGCAACATACCCGCATGGTATGCGGGAGTGGAGGAGGGCACCAAGAGGAACATGGATGACACGGATGAAAGGCGCGATCGAGAGGATCTGAGACAACCGATTTGTTCATATCGTCTTCATCCCGCCTTTCATCCGTGTCATCCGTGTTCCTCTTCAAACTCATTTCAAAGAGGCCGCCAAACGTCGCAGCCCTTCCGAAATCGAAACCGCCGGCGCGTATCCCAAATCCCGCTTCGCCGCGGCGATGTCGTACCAGTGGCTCGTCGACAGTTGCGAGACGACGAACCGCGTCGTCGGCGGCTCGGCGGAGAGCCGGAGCAGCCGGTAAATCTTTTCGAGCGCAAAGGCCCCGGTCTTCGCGACACCGATGGGGATCGACCGCGTCACCGGTGCCAACCCGGCATCGACGAGGATGCGATTCAAAAAATCCCACAGCAAGATCGGCTCGCCGTTGCTGATGAAGTACGCCTTGCCCCGACAGTCCGCGATCCGATCCGCAGCATTCAAGTGGGCGTCGGCGGCGTTGTCGACGTAGGTGACATCGACCGTGACCGGCCGGGTACCGATGCGCCGGAGCCTCCCGGCCTTGGCCCGCGCCAGCACGCGCGGAATCAGATGCGGGTCGCCCGGCCCCCAGATCAAATGCGGCCGCAGCGCCACCGTCCCGAGCGAACCATCGCTCGCCGCGAGTACCGCCGCTTCCGCGAGCGCCTTGGTCGCCGGGTAATGCGCGAGGAAACGGGTGGCATACGGCAGGTTCTCGGTGGCGCCTTCGAGATCGCATCCGGTATGCACAACGCTCGGCGTGCTCGTGTAAATCAGCCGACTGACACCGGCATGACGGCAAGCCGCGATGACGTTCCGTGTGCCGACGACGTTGGTGGCGTAGTAGTCGGCGTAGCGGCCCCAGACTCCGGCCTTGGCCGCGACGTGAAACACGACATCGCACTCGGCGACAGCCGCTTGCACTTCGGCGGGGTTGCCGAGATCGCCGTGGATTTGTTCGACGCCGAGTTCCCCGAGCCACGGGTATGCCGAGCGCGTGAAGGAGCGGACGGTGTCGCCGCGGGCGAGGAGCTTGCGGACGATGGCCCCGCCGAGGAACCCGCCGCCGCCGGTGACGAGGGCGTTCACGCGGGGCCTCCGTTCCAAGTCGGCCCGAGCTTCTTGTCGGCCCAGATCGCGAGCTTCTCACGGAAGATTTTGGAGTTGTGCCGGACATCGACGGGGAATAGGCCGGGGTGGTCGAGGAAGGTGGTGATGGATGCCGTGTGGGAATATTGTTGTGCTCTTTCGGAGAGTCGCTTCTTCATGCTGATCCAATATCCCGCACTGACTTTGATTTTGATCCCATTCTGTTGAGCGTTGTTTGGATGATTGAATCGTTCAATACAGATGATGGGGATGGTGGTCCCATCTCGCTTCACTCCGACCAATGCAGTTCTCACCACACCTTCCAGCGCGTTGAACACCGGCTCCACCATATCCGCGAAGAGTGTCCTGTTCGCCGTCACCACGCGCTGGCTCTTGCGTCCGCAGAACCAGAGGCGACCCTGCTCATCAATGTAGCCGACGTCCCCCATGCGGTGCAGCGTTTCGCCGGTGGCCGGGTCGTGGATCTTCGCGAGCGCGGTGGCCTGCGGATTGCGGAAATAGCGGGG
>JAYTBD010000465.1:0-4207 GCA_043737155.1 Fimbriiglobus sp.
TTTTGAAATCTCCGGGCGCTCACGCAACCCGGCTCACCCCCTAGCCCCCTCTCCGAAGCGGAGAGGGGGAACCGGACATACGGAATCAATGTCGCACCGGCGCTTTCCGCTCGGCCATGCGGCGGAACAGGAACCGGGACAGCACGGCGTCGAGGTAGTCGCTCGTCCGCACGAGGTTGTAATCCACGCCCAACCGCGTGCAACCGCGGCGGACTTCGACCAAGTACTCTTCCAACGCTTCGAGGTAGCCGTCGCGGAGGGCCTTCGGATCGCAGAAGATGTCCGGGAGTTCTTCCATCCCCTCGAACTTGGTCATGCCGCCGAAGGGGAACGTCAGTTCGTCGTCGTCGAGGACGTGGTAGACCACGACGTCCTGCTTGCGGTGCCGGAGCATTTCCAAGCCTTGGAACAACTTCTCGCGCTCCGTCAGAAGGTCGGAGAAAATGATCACCACCCCGCGCGCCGGCATGGTCTCGGCGACTTGCCGGAGCGACTTGAGCATGTCGGTCTTTTCGGCCGGCTTCGAATGGTTCAGCGTCGTCGCGATGGCGTTGAGTTGACGCTGCGAACTCTTGGGCGGGATGGCCTGCTTCACGTCGAATCCGAAGCTGACGAGACCGGCCGAGTCCTGCTGCCGGACGACGAGGTAGGCCAAGCAGGCCGCGCCAGTGCAGGCGTACTCGTACTTGTTCATCGGCCCGTTGCCGTAGACCATCGACTCGCTGGTATCGACGACGAACGCGCAGCGGAGGTTGGTTTCGGCCTCGTACTGCTTGATGTAAAACTTGTTGGTCTTCGACCAGACCTTCCAATCCAAGTGGCGGATGTCGTCTCCCGGGACGTAGTCGCGGTGCTGGACGAACTCGATGCTCTGGCCGAAGAACGGGCTTTTGTGCATCCCCGACAGAAACCCTTCGACGACTTGCTTGGCGCGCAAATCGAGCTGGGTGATCTTGGAGATCGTCGTCGGGTGGAAGAACCGCTTCGGGTCGTCGGCGTCGGTGCGGGCCATGGTGAAACCATCGAGGGGTACGCGGATCTCGGTCGAGTCTTCTGGAACCGAGAGCGTTAGCGACCGGGTGAGTCACGGAGTGCTGTTAACGTGCCCACCCACGCGCTGACGCTTGTGGTTCCAGAAAACGAACCACACTCACGACGCGAAGATCTTCTTGAAACGGTCGTCCTTTTCCAACTCGCCTTCGCGGCTCGGCGTTTCGTGCAGGATGCGCTTCACGACCATGTCGGTCGTGACGCCTTCCGAGGCCGCGGTGAAGTTCGTCGCGATGCGGTGCCGCATGACCGGCAGGGCGATCTCTTGGACGTCTTCGATGGTGACGTACGACCGGCCGAAAAGCAGCGCCCGCGACTTCGCCCCGATGATGAGGTTCTGCACGGCGCGCGGGCCGGCGCCCCAGCTCAACCAATCGCGGATGAATTTCGGCGCCCCCGGCATGCTCACCCGCGTCTGGCGGACGAGGGCCAGCGTGTACTTGATGATGTGATCCGTGACCGGGACCTTCCGCACCAGCATCTGCAGTTCGAGAATTTGCTCGCCCGTGAGGACCGTGTGCGGCTCGTCCATGTGCGTCGAAGTCGTCCGGCGGGCGATTTCGAACTCTTCGTCGAAGCTCGGGTAGTTCACGAAGACCTTGAACATGAAGCGGTCTTGCTGGGCTTCGGGCAGCGGGTATGTGCCTTCCTGTTCGATCGGGTTCTGCGTGGCGAGTACGAAGAACGGGTTACCGAGCTTGTGGCGGACCCGGCCGACGGTGACTTGCCGCTCTTGCATGGCTTCGAGCAGCGCGGCCTGCGTCTTCGGCGGCGTCCGGTTGATTTCGTCGGCGAGCACCACGTTGGCGAACAGCGGGCCGTTGAGGAAGCGGAACTCGCGCGAGCCGGTGCTGCGGTTCTCTTCGATCACGTCCGTGCCGGTGATGTCCGACGGCATCAAGTCGGGGGTGAACTGGATCCGGCTGAAGTCGAGCGACAAGCACTTGGCCAGCGTCGAAATCATGAGCGTCTTGGCGAGTCCGGGCACGCCTTCGAGCATGCAGTGGCCGCGGCCGAACATCGCGATGAGCAGTTCTTCGATGACCTGATCTTGGCCGACGATCACGCGGCTGAGTTGCTTCTTGATGTCGGCGAATGCGGTTTTGAGTTTCTGGAGACTATCGAGGTCGGAGTTGGTCAACTCGGCGTCGCCGACGCGGACGGCGCGGGCCACTTGGATGTCGTTGTCTCGATCGCTCATTCGTCGCTCGCGGGGTCGTGGTGTGGGAATTCGGGATCGGTACGAACGGACCCGCCCGGCGGAGAATGCGCGGACGGCGGAAGCTGTTAGTGTTTTAGCGGTGGTAGAGCGGGAGGATACCCTTTTCCAACTGCAATATGGTCAACGCGAAAGCGGTGGAGAGCACGGAACCGGTGTAACCGCCATTCCAGCTACCGTCGGACGTCTGCGAGGTGCGGTAATGCTCGAAAATCACCTCGCGGTACTTGCTCCAGAGCATCGCGTTTTCCTTCTTCTCGTCCGGGAAGAGCTTCATGTAGCGGTCGTCGCCGAGGACGAACACGGCTTGGGCCATGTAATAGCTCTGGTATTCGTCGTGACCGCCGCCGCGACCCCCTTGGCCGTAGATGCTCTCTTTGCAGAACTTGATCCACATCTTGGCGTACTTGTCGTCGTATTGCCCGGAGCTGAACGCGCACGCCACGGCCGCGGCGGTGATGGGCGGTCGCTCGGCCCCGGCTTGGGGGATCTGTCCTTGGCCGAGGTTGTAGATGACCCCGCCTCGGGGCGTGGTACATTTGCGGAGGTATTCGGTCGAATTATCGATGATGCCTTTCGGCACGACTATGCCGGCGTTGCGGGCGGCCCGTAAGCCTTGGAGTTGGGTGATCGTCGTGGAACCTTCGTCGAACCCGCCGCCATCGGCCGCGGAGACGTAGCCCCAGCCGCCCTGTTTCGTTTGGGCTTTGCCGCTGAACTCCACGGCTTTCTTGATGATCGCTTCGAGCTTCTTGCGGCGTTTGTCATCTTCCTCTTCGCCGTAGACGCACGAGAGGAACATGAGGCCGAAACCGTGGCCGTAGATATAGCGCGAGGATTCGGTCGGGTTCTGGGGATTGCCGAGGAGGCCGTTGTTCTGCGAGCGCGTGAGGAACCAGTCGACGGCCTTGACGAGGTTATCGCTGTATTTGCCTTCGCGGAGCGTGCTCCCTTCCATGAGCATCGCCATCCCGGCCAGTGCGGTCATGACGGTGGGGTAGCTGCCGCCGCCGGCGTCCCAGTGTCCGTCGGGGTTTTGGCCCCGTTTGAGCCATTCCAATCCCTTGTCCACCATTTCGTCCGGGTTGATCTTCTTTTTGTCCTGCGCGAATGCGGGCCGCGCGGGCGACACGAACGAAGCGATGACCGCCAACGCGGGGATGATGGCGAACCGGTAACGGGCCAGGGTCATAGCCGACTCCACGACGGAAGGAGCGGAACATGGGTAAGACGAACCGCGCGATGATTTCTGTCAATCGGGGGACAGATTCTGTCGCGCCGTGGCGAAAGAACGACCGCGCGGTTGGGAGGGGGGCGCGGTCGTATGGAAGCATCATACGCGAGGATTCCGGAACGCGCCGGTTTCATTCCGCGCTGATTTTGATGCGGAGGTTGTAGTTCCAGAACTCGAAGCCGCCCGTCTTCGCCTCGTAGATCAGGCCTTGGAATTGCCCCCCCTGCGAAGGATTGTTCTTATACAGCTTCAACACGCCGGTCCGCTTATCGACCGCAAGCACTTGGTGCAGGTACTGGCCGTTGTTCGCCGGTTTGCCGTCCGGATCCAGATACACCGGGTTGGACGCCACGATGCAAGGCAAGTCTTCGAAGCGCTCGACGCAGAGCTGTTGGCGGTTGAACTGACCGTCGGTGTACCAGAGCCGTTTGCCGGTGGTGCGGTCGAAGGCGTAGCACGCGCCGTTGACGCTGGTCGTCTTCAATTGATTGGGGTTCCAGAAGGCGTTCTGGTTCATCGCCCCTTTGTCGTCCTTGTTCAAGAAGACGTAGAACCGCTCCGAGTCGGCCATGAGCAACGGATCTTTCAGCGCGATCTTCCCCGCGACCTTCACGTGTTCTTCGACCTTATTCGTATCGACCTTCGCATCGAGCAGCACTTTGCCGGTGCGCGAGGCGATTACCTGGATGGCCCCGTCCGCGTTG
>JAYTBD010000466.1:0-4201 GCA_043737155.1 Fimbriiglobus sp.
AATGCGCATACCTACCCAGGGCTTCCGCCCTGGGCTGTATAAGTCGGCCCCGTTGGGGCGAAGAATATCCGGTGCGATTCAATACCTGACCGTCATTAACCGATCGATTCAGCCGCAATAAACCACTCGGAGTCAGTCAAGCGGTATTCGCCGCGATCCTCGGCGTCTCCGCGCAGTCCGTGCGTGCGTGGGAACAGGGAACGAAACCGCCCTCGGGTGCCGCGCGCCGATTGATCGGCGAAATCCGAGCCGAGCCGGAGCACTGGAGGAGGCGGTTCGGATTGGAGAAAGTCGGGGTGGAATAAGGGGAGGCTTTTACCCTCACTGCGCCGTCAACTCGATCTTGAAATCGAACGTGTGATCTTGCCCGGCCTTCACCTCGCGTTCGATGCCGGATAGATCCGGTCGGCGCAGCGCGGCGGGGAAAGCTCGGCTCCATTCGGACCCCGACCACTCCACGGGGTCGGCCAAAGCCACCCGGTACCAGCCGGGGGCGATGGCTTTGGCGCCGTCCGCGAGTTGGTACTGGCCTTCGGGGGACACGGTCGCCGTGTGCAGTTTGCCGGTGCAGCCGCGGTCCGCATTGGGCACGAAGACCACCAAGCCGCCCGCCATCGCCCGGCCTTGGAAGGTCGCCTCACCGCGCACGATGCCCGCTCGGCTCGCCGCGGGCTTGCTGCAACCGACGGGCAACAGCACGAGGGCCGGGGCCGCGCAAAGGGAAAGTAGCAGGGCGGCGATCCGCTTCATGATCGGCTCTGTCGGGCGGATGTAGGGAATGCAACCATTCCATCGACCGGAGCGGTCGGGCAACTCGACGGATTCTCCGGGCGCGCGAAAACGCACCGGTCGAACCGGTGCGTCGAGAATCACCCGGGCAACGCTTTTACTGCGGCGTCAGCGGGATAGTGATGCTGGCGACTTCGGTGGTGGGCTTGAAGTTCAGAGTCGCGGCGGCGGCGTCGGCTTGGCCGATCAGCTCCTTCATGCTCTTGCGGAAGCCGTCGTATTGCAACTGCACGGCTTCGCGCTCGCCGATCTTGGACTTGAGTTCCACTTTCAGCGCGTCCCGCTCGCGTTCCACGTCTTTGACTTTGCCCTGCTCCTGCTTGATCTGCGCGGCCAAGGCGTTCGAGGTTTCTTGCACCGTCTTGAGTTCGCGTTCGAGTTTGGTGACGCGGGCGTCGACCGATTTGTCCGCGACGGGCTGCTGCGTGGGCGAGCACCCCCAAATAATTCCGACGAGGCCGACGAGAAGGATCGGCAGAAGAATGCGGCTGCGAAGCATGGCGTCCATCTCCAGGTGAAGTCCGAGGGGGTGAGAAACGGCGGCGGGCGCGGTGCCCGGAATGCGGAACACCGCTCTCTTCGGCATCGCCGTATGCCCACCTTCACCAAATTCCTCAGTTGCATCGACCGGCACAGATACCGCAGACGACTTGCGCCGGTTGTAGCGCCCAAGCCGCCTCGAAAGACCTGCTGATAAGCTTATGCAGTTCTCGTCGGAGCCGGACGCGTCAGCGACGTTCCGCTCACAACGGAGTGAGCCTCCGGGTTGTCCCGGAGGCTCTTGGATGTTCTTCGACTCCGCAATTCGATCACTGATTCAGCACCAGCAGCTTCACACCCAAGTACACCAGCCCCGCGAGGGTGAGCGTGGCAGCGGCAATGCCGAGGGTGCCGAAGGAGGGCTTCTTCCGCTCCGCGATCGGTTGGCCGGTGGTCCAGCCGGACGACAACCGCGACACCGCGATGCCGGCCACCGGAGCGTTGACCGCCGTCAGCGGGACTTCGTCTTCTTCGGGCTGCGGTTTCTGGAGCGCGGCCCGGTTGGGCATCCCGACGCGCGGCGGGGGCAGGGCCGGGCCGCGGGACGCTGGAATCGGACTCGGTTTGGTGACGGGCGGGGTCGGGTTCGACACGGAGAAGTTGGCGCGTTCGCCGCCGCGGCCCGGCGTCCGCGGGGGCAGGCCTCCGGCGGGGCGGGCGGGGGTCGGCGTTTGCGGTGGAAAGCCGGGACGCTCCCCGCGCTGGTTGGTGCGGGTCGGCGGGAGCGGCCCGTACGCCGGACGCTCGCCGCCGCGGGCGGATGTACTGAACGCGGGGCGGTCGCCGCTGCGGGCGCCGATACCGGCCATTCGGCCGGAGGATCCGGTCGCGGCCATCGCCGGTTGTTCGATCATCGCCGCGGCGTGTTCGCCCAAGTACGGTTCCATCGCTTCGACCACTTCGTCCATGCCCTGGAAGCGGTCCTCGGGCTTCTTGGCCATCAACCGCGCGATGACCAGTTCGAGTCCCTCCGGGCAATCCGGGGCGAAAGTGCGGATCGGCTCCGGTTCCTTCGATTGGTGCGCCATCATCTTTTCGACCGCGTTCCCCTCGGGGAAGGGCACCCGGCCCGTGAGGCAGTAGTAGAGCGTGCAGCCGAGGCTGTACTGATCCCCGGCGGGCGTGCGGTTCGTCGGATCCATCACGCTTTCGGGGCTGCTGCAATCCAATCCGCTGGTCAGGGTGTTCGCCGTGGACATAGTATCGACCAGCGATTCGCCGTCGTTTTCGACGAGCAAGCTGCCGATGCCGAAGTCGAGAATGCGGGCTTGGTCGTCCGACCCGACCATGATGTTCGACGGCTTCACGAGACCGTGGAAAATGGTGTTGTGGTGCGCGGCGTGCATCCCTTGGGCCACTTGCGCCCCGATGGTCGCGGTTTGCTGGGCGCCCATGCGGCCCTGCTGCTGCACGGTGTTCTCGAGGGTCTCGCCTTCGACCAGCGGCCAGACGAGGTAGTGCAAACCGCCGGCGGTGCCGACGTCGACGAACGGGACGACGGCCGGATGGCTGAACTGGCCGAAGGAGCGGACTTGTCGGCGGGCGAGTCGGACGTTCCACATGCTGCGGCGCGGCAGCACTTTGATGGCGTAGTGGTTGGCGTCGTTCTTCGAGTTGGCTTTGAAGACTTGGCCCATGCTCCCTTGGCCGATGGCGTCGAGCAGGACGTAAGGCCCGAGCACGAGGCCCGCGGATTTGCCGTTGAGGATGCGCTCCGATTGGAACGCGGTCAACGTGCCCTGACTCACGAGGTATTCGGCGAGGGCCGGCGCTTCGGCGCGGGGGTTCCGTTTGAGGAACTCGCTGACGATCTGATCGAGCTGGCCGCGGTCGATCAGCGAGCTGCGGCGGAGATCCCAGACGAACCACTCGCACGCGCCCAGGTCGTTGGTCACCATCGGTCGTCACCCTTATTGAGAATGCGGCGGTCGGAAAGTCGGACGGGGGAGTCGCCCAACCCTAGTTCACCCGGCGCCGGTGTCAACGCGCGGGTCGCGGTTTTCACGCGCGGCCGCAAAAGGTTGCCGAAGGGGAACGGCGATTGGAGGGAGGGGAAAGGTCACACGTCGTGGTCGTGGAGTCTATTCTGCCGACGGAGTTCAGCTGCGACAAAAGGCGATTCGCGTTCGAGGGTTCGCAGGGAAATCTCTCGATCCCAATAATCCTCCGCATCCGCAATTCGGCGTCCGCAGAAATCGTCCAAGCGGAGGCGAGTGATCGTCTCGCAGATCGATTTTTGCACTTTGGGCGGTAACTTTTCGGAAGGACGAACTTGGAAGCCGACCAATTCGAGTTGGAACCACCCAGGTTCGATTTCAAAAGGATCGAGTACGTCGTCGAAGGTGAGTTTGCGGGAATTGATTCTCGAACAAGCTAAGCGGTAGTTGGACCACTCGTACACTTTATGCCAAGCTTTCGACTTGGCGGCGAAGTGATCCACCGACCGTCCGCCAGTCACGTCGTGAATTCGAAAGCAAGTATACGCGCAGATTTCCTGATATGCGATCATCAAATCATCCAGCGAATTAGTCCAGTAGGGAGGGAAATCGCTTGATTTGATGTCTTCCCGGCGAGTCGCCCTCGCGGTGCGCGGACGACCGCGCCGCGGTGGGAGCGTCTCGCCCACCATCTCTGCAATTGCTCTCAGGCCGGGTATCCGGACGTTCGCGTCGAAAGTTCCCGGTTCGTCCGCGAGTTACTGCGTAATCACTTCGATTCCCTCCGGCTCTTCCAATCGCTCCAGCGCACCCAAAATTGATCGATGTCGCTAACTAAACCTACAGCGCTAAGGTTGGGCTTCCAGCACGGCGTCTTCTGTTGGAAACTCTGGACCCCTCACTGGTTCCGGAGACTGGGCATGGATGCCGAAACC
>JAYTBD010000467.1:0-1614 GCA_043737155.1 Fimbriiglobus sp.
AGTCGTTCGATCTGGCCGAAGGCCTCATCATCAGCGACAAGACCGGGGGCGTCCAAGCCCTGCGGCACACCGGGACCGTGTCGACGGCCGAGTTGAGCGGATATCTGACGAAGTATGCCGGGACGGAAGCCGTGATGACGACGGACTACCGGACCACGGGCATGGCGGCTCCGGCCGTCGTTTACCCCGTTCAGCAGCAGTACGCCCCGGCCTACCGGACCTACGGTGTGCCGAACTACGGGGCGCGCAGCTGCCCGAACTGCCGCTAAACTCCGCGTAACAGAATCCACGTATGGCCGCAGCCCGGCGCAACCCCTCGAAGCACGGGGGTTGCGACCGGGCTGCGGTCGTTTTCCGAAGGTATTCACCGACCGTGCTTGGCGAGAAACTTCAATCCACCGCGGGACGACAATCCCTGTTGGCAGGTTTGGTCGAACTTGTAATGCTTGAGCAACTTCACTAGCTGCTCGGCTTCGCCTTGCGTCGTGAACGGGCCGAAGATCTGGCGATTGGTGCCGTCGTACAGGGCGAAATGACCGCCGGATGCCGGGCGTAGTTTCAACTCTTGCGGATCGAACCGGGCGCCCTGCACGCCGAACGGCACCCGCGTCGGCGCGACCCCATTCACCAAAAAGAACGTGATGTCGGCGTTGAACCGGCAGAACTCGGTCGCGCGGAGGTCCTGCACGACCTTCAGCGCGTCGCGGGCGCTCCACTCGCTCGGCCCGAACTTGGCGAGCACGTCGGCCCCGTGGACGAGCGCGTACTCCCCCTTTTCCTTGCGGATCTCGCACTTCTTGGCGTCGATGACGATGCGCTCGCCGACGAATCCCAAACCCGCTACGTCGATGCCCGTCCGCGTCAGACCCTGCTCTTGTTGGCCCTTGATCGCGGCCGCAAAATTACCGCCGCCGCCGGGGCGCTGGCCGGCCATCGCGAAGAAATAGGTCATGATCGGCGCCGGTTCCCCGACCCAACCGATGCGGTTGAAGCCGTAGCGTTGCGCCACCGCCGCGGCCTGCTCGGCATCGGCGCGGTTGACCCCGAAGTTCAAAAGGATGGACTCGTCGTCGCGCAGAACCCACACCCCGCGAATGCTCTCGGCGCGTACGGTTTTCAAATCGACGTTCAGCGAGTGCTTGGGCTCGTACGTCGGCACGAACGCCTCGCCCTTCGTCAATCCGTATTCGATCACCGGCCGGCCGGCGCCGATGCCGACCCAGGCGTTGGGCCGCAGTTCGCGCATCTGCCGGACCATCTCCTCGGCTTCGCTCTGGTGCTTGCCGAACTCGCGCAGCAGCGTCGGACCCGACCAGATTTGCCAGTTGTCGTTCTGCCGGCGGGCGATGAGCGACGAACCCTCGACGCGCACGATCTGTTCCTTCTGGGGGAGCTTGACATCGGAATTGAACGCGCCGGTTTTGTGTTCCGTCGCACCCAGCGCCGGGGCCTGCACGGCGGGTTTAGGCAGGGCGTACGGTTGCTGCGGAAAAATGGGCTGACCGAATCCCGGCGGCAGCCGACCCGGTTCGACCATCGGGAGTGGGCTTGGTAAGCGGGGCGACTCGGGGACTTGGGCCGAGAGCGCGGACACGGGAAAGCTCAAAACTGCTG